>DAIDTL010000019.1 GCA_027457225.1 Ferrovaceae bacterium | reverse complement strand
GTGTTGAACCACTAAACGCCACTGATAGCCGCGTTTGCGGTCCAGGTGGAGTAGTTCATTACAAATTTTTGCAAACCCCGCGCAACGCATGGACTCCGATCAGGGATAATGGGGGATGAACATTTTATTGACTGGCCCTCAGGGCCAAGTGGGGTCCGCGCTGCGGCCGCTGCTGGAAACGATGGGTGACCTGACCGTGCTGGGGCGTGACACGCTTGACCTCGCCGATGCCGACGCCATCCGCGCCGCTGTACAGCAACACCGTCCACAGCTCATCATCAATGCGGCTGCCTATACTGCCGTGGATCGCGCAGAAACCGAGCCCGAGCTTGCCCGGGCTGTCAATGGCATCGCGCCAGGGATTCTGGCCGAAGAAGCCGGGCGTCTCAATGCAGCCCTGATCCACTACTCCACCGACTATGTATTCGATGGCACCCATTCCGAGCCCTATGTCGAAACCGATCCTCCGCACCCACTTGGTGTCTATGGCCAAAGCAAATGGCTGGGAGAACAGACCGTTTTGACAAGCGGTACGCCGGCATTGGTCTTCAGAACCAGCTGGGTCTATAGCCTGTACGGTGCCAATTTTTTGCGAACCATGTTGCGTCTGGGACAAGAACGCGACACGCTCAAAGTGGTAGACGATCAATGGGGTGCGCCTACCTGGGCGCAGTCCATCGCCGAAACCACTGTAGCGTTTCTGCAGCAGGCTCGTGGTGACGAACTCATTCCCTTCATCCGCCGGCACCAAGGGGTATACCACATGACCAATAGTGGAGCCACAACCTGGTACGCCTTTGCCCAGGCCATATTTGCCCTACGTCCCGAATGTCGCGCGCAGCTCATCCCCATTCCTGCCAGCGAATACCCCAGTCCGGTGCGCCGACCTGCCAACAGCCGACTCAACAACCGCAAGCTCGCCGAACAATTACATCTCACCCTGCCTCCCTGGCAGGAGGCCTTGAAACGATGCCTGAGTGCGCTTCCCTCCAACGACCGGTAAGCTAGCGCCTATGAATATCACCGCGACCGCCATTCCCGACCTCCTGATCATCGAGCCACGCGTTTTCGGCGATGACCGCGGGTTTTTTTTCGAGAGCTATAACGAGCGCCAGTTTGGGAAGGCCACCGGGGTATCGGCACACTTCGTGCAGGACAACCACTCGCGTTCCATGCGCGGCGTCCTGCGCGGACTGCATTACCAAATCAGGCAACCCCAGGGCAAACTGGTCCGGGTTGTGGCAGGCCAGGTTTTTGACGTCGCCGTAGATCTGCGCCGCAGCGCAACCACGTTTGGCCAGGCGGTCACTGTCACCTTATCGGCGGAGAACAAACGCATGCTGTGGATTCCCCCCGGCTTCGCCCATGGGTTTTTGACCCTGTCCGAGCATGCCGAATTTTTGTACAAGACCACCGACTACTGGGCTGCCAGTGAAGAGCGCAGCATCCTGTGGAATGACCCAACACTCGCCATCGATTGGCCGCTCAAGACCCTGGGAGGACTGCCCCCCATTCTGTCCCCCAAAGATGCGGCCGGCGTGCCCTTTTTGTCCGCCGAGGTGTATCCCTGAGTACGCGCTGGATCACCGGGCGTTATACCCTGCTGGACAGTGCGCCCGATGGCGACTCGATCCATTTCATACCGGATGAAACAACCGCCCTGTCCCTGCAGGAGCCTGGCTTGAAGAGGCACCCCGACGGGGGGATTACCTTACGTCTCGACGGTATCGACGCCCTCGAAACTCATTATCTTGCCACCGGGGGTCTGGGCGTCCTGCGTCAGCCCGCCCCCTGGTCAGAACGCGCTGCCGATGCCCTGCTCACCTTCCTGGGATTTGAAAAAATCCGGCGCCACAGCGATGAACGCATCATCGCCTCCCAGCCGCTCGCCACCAGGGGTGCCATCGCCTTGCGCCGCATTGACAAATACGGGCGCGCGGTCGCCTTTGCGTTTCGGGGCCAGTTTCGATTGGCGCATTCCTCCCGTCTTGAATTGTCCACCAAAGTGATCCGCAGCAGTGCCAACTGGCACCAATTGCGCTATGGACACGCCTATCCCATTTTCTACCAGGATATGGCTCCTGCACTCATGGAAATCTGCAGCGCGGCAGCTCGCGCTGCACAAGCAGAAGGGCTGGGCTTTTGGCCGCATGACCGGACCCACGGCGGTTTCGCCCTGACCTCCCTCGATGCGCTAAAGCAGGAGGCTCTGTTATTGCCCAAGCTCTTCCGACGTCTTGTGGACCATGTGGGTGGTAATGGCGGACATCTGTCACTTGCCACCTTTGGCGCACTGCTGGAAACCAAAGTGGGTGTCGTCCGGTTATGGCGTCAGCACTGCAGCGTGGCCTTTGCCGACCTGGTGGAGGTCAATGAGCCAACCCTGCGCCTGATGGTGGTACCCGACGAGATCGCTTTTTCGGAAGATTGAAACAGTGGCGCGGGTCAGCGCAGAAACAGCCAGGCCGATAAGCCTGAACCCAGCGTGACCACATAGATCTTGAGCCAGTGATTGGGAATGCGCTGAATCATCCAGACCCCCAAAAAGGAGCCGCCCAGTGCGCCAACTGCCAAGGCAATAACCACTGGCCACACCACGCGCGCAGCAAGGGCAAAGATCACGAATGAGGCTGATGTGATGACCACCACCAGCACATTTTTTGTGGCGATGGCGGCGCGTGGCGGTTGCCCACTCACTGTCAGTGCCGCCAGCATCAAGAAACCGATCCCCGCCGCAAAATAGCCGCCGTAAATGGCAATCAGAAATTGGGCCAGCACAAGCCGGCGTTGCGCACCACGGCTGGGCCCGGAATTTTCCGTTCCCGCGGCCATCACAGGCGAAGGCCGGGCGAGGCTGCCCCAGGCAAAGATAGCCGTGGCAAACAGTACCAACCAGGGGACCAACCTGGAAAAAAACGACGAGGGCGTCACCACCAACAACAATGACCCGAGGCACCCCCCCACCAGACTGACAACGAGCAGGGTCTTGAGGGAGAGTTGCCCCAGCCCCATCGCCAGGGGTCGGCTGACATGGGCCGAGCTGATTTGATTGGGAAACAGGCCCATGGCCGAAGTCATGCTGGCCGTGACGGGGTCGATACCCAACAACAATAACACCGGAAAAATAATGAAGGTCCCGCCGCCCGCCATGAAATTCTGTGCACCGGTATACACTCCCATCACAAGAACCCATGCCAGCATGTCCCAGGTAATGGTCACCTTTGAAGCCCCGCAATCCAGTCACGCACCGCTGCCATCGATCGAAATTCATCCACGGCGCGGACTGGACAGGACAGCCCGTGGTTCAGTGCCATTCTGGCCAGCGCTGTGCCGGGTCCCAGTTCCAGCAACACCTCCGGTTGGTACTCGGCGATCGTGTCGAGGCACGCTTCCCAGGCAATAGGGGTCGAGACTTGCTCAGCCAGCGCTTCGAGTGCCTCACCGCGCTCCCGCAGCACAGCGGCACGACTCCCCGAAAGAATCGGGAATTGTGGTGCAACATGGCCCTGCCCCTGCAACAGTGTGTGCCAGGGTTGCTGCACCGACTGCAAAAGCGGCGTATGGGCCGGGACCTGAACGGCAAGCACTGTCATATGTGCCCCACTGCAGGATTTGAGGCGCATCGCCAGGATCTCCAGATCGGCGCGCAGCCCACCGACGATGGTTTGCTGTTGGCCCACCCGGATGGCTACATACACGGCAAGCCCCGACAGAGACTGCGTCAATGTTGCAGCCTCACATCCGCTCACGGCCATCATTCCCGCTGGCACGCCCAGATGCGCCGTGGCTGCGCTCATCAGCCGGGCACGTGCGCCCGCGAGGTAGGCCCCCCGAGCCTCGGGCCACAATCCGGCAACGCTATATGCGGCAGTCTCTCCTGCCGAGTACCCCGCCAACAGCACGGGTTGGGGCAAGTGCGGGGCAAGCTGCGTCCAGCGGACCCACTGCAAGCCCCAAATCAATACCTGGGCCACGACGTTTTCGTGGAGCGCCTGTTCGTCAAGCGCCGTAAGCGCGGTCCCTGCCTGTGCAAGTTCGGCATCCAGTGCATGACGTAAGGCTGGTGTGGCATGCGCCAGAATCTCGTCGCGATGGGCCAGGGTTTGCAAGCCTTGGCCGCTGAACAGGAGGATTAATCGCATGAAAAGCTTGAAAATGAAAAGGGGTCAGACCTCATATTTTCCAGCCTCTGTTTCCAACCCGATCAACAGCAGCAAAGCCGCTAAAAGATCAGCGCTCCCTCCGGGGCTGAGGCGTCTGGCTACCATCTGTTGATGAATAACCAACGCCTGGATTTCCCAGTCTTCCTGCAAGACCCCGCCGCGCGCGAGGAAGGCCGACGCTTGTGCCTGTGCAAACTGTAATCCCGCAAGTCCCCCACGCCAGACCAGATTGGAATCGTCGAGCTTAGCCATGATCGCAAAGAATGCGGCGAGCGCGGCACGGCTTGGCATCCCTGTGTCCCGAAGCGCTTGACGATAGGCCGGCAACCCTTGCCCTACCAAGGCAGGGAAACCTTGCGCGGCCTGCCAACGCGCACCGCGAATACCATACTGCTGTGCGGCCCAGCGCCCGTGACTGGCTTCCCTCGGCATCGTAGCGGCGACTTGTAGAATCGCATTTCCCCAGCGTGCACCTACGGCGTGACATAGGCCCTCGGCACTCGCGCCGGGGCAAGCGCCTCCTGCAGCAGCAATCAAGCCCAGATTGAAAATCGCGCCACGATGGGTGTTAACCCCTCCGGTGGCACGCAGCATCCGCGCCTCAGCAGCCATCCCGAGCGCCTGGAGTGTGGCAAAGGAGGACTGCGCCGCACCTGCCCTGGCGATGTGCACAAAATATCGGCGCAAGGCAAACAGGCTTTTGAAAAAAGTGGCAGGTGTCATGTCCGTGTGAGCGCCATTATCCAAGGGGCTCACCAGCCCCGGTTTGGGATAAAGCACCAATTCCTGATGTAGGGCGCGCACCGCCGCAACAGCGATGGAAAGGGAAGTTGGGGGCAGCACAACTTCCCGCTTCAGTGCCACCGCCCGATCCGACTTGGCGATGAGCCAGCCCGGATGTCGCCGTACCTCACCCAGTTCACGCCAAGCCACCGCCCACTCCCCCATGCGCATTTCGCCATCAATGCGTGGCGTGGGATAGCGCGTCTGGAGTGCTTCAAGTTCGGTCAGCAAGGGGTCAATGGCCGCTTCGTGCCCGATTTCCAAAAGCACGTCAAGATCGCTGTCCGGATTGAGGCAAGGCTCCGGCGCAAAATATTGCAGGGCAAGCGACCCGTAGACACGGATGTCGGTGGCATAGCGCGCGCCAATAGCGCGCAGGTGCTGCAACGTGGGCTGCCAACTCTGCGGTGCGTGCGCCTGTACTGCCTCCAGTGAAAGTGGTGGCATGACACGCAGAACACTCTCCGGAGCGACCGTCACACCCACCCGCTGACGCGGGCCCATCACGGGCCGGGTCACGCCCAGACGGATCTCGTGATGAGAAGGACTGCGCGCTACCACCAGCGGACGCCCGCTGGTGATCCAATCCCGTAGAAATAAGCGATCCGGCGCGCTGATGCCTGTGCCTTTCAGCACCACATCCGGTTTCAACCAAACCCAGTGGTGACGTCGCGGCGCCAGACCGTCAGTGCGCATGAAACACCTGTTGGGCCACGAGGTCTGCGAGCATGCGGCC
Source organism: Ferrovaceae bacterium (assembly GCA_027457225.1). Lineage (GTDB taxonomy): Bacteria > Pseudomonadota > Gammaproteobacteria > Burkholderiales > Ferrovaceae > JAJZRV01. The sequence continues at coordinate 5,946 of DAIDTL010000019.1, read as the reverse complement.
CCCACGTTCTGCCCCCAGGCGCGCCCGCTCATCTTCAGGATTCCCTTGCAACAATGCGAGCAGCTGCTCCGACCAATCTTCTGTTTCAGTCCAGAGCGCTTGAATGCCTCCCATGCGCCAGTAGTTTTCGGCTCCGGGGGCAAACACCGGAGAGGTCTGGGCGAGTTCTGTGAGCCGTTCAAAGGGAATCCGGGTAATGCGCGCCATGGCACGCAGATCCATGACGCGCACTTCTGCACCGGGCAGCGCCACGATGCAATCCGCGAGCAAGCCAAAGGCCAGAAAGCCCCCCGATACGGCTTCGCCATCAATAAGCGTCACCAGTCGATGACCCTGTTGGCGGGCCAGATTCACGCAACGCGCAAGATGGGCAAAATAGCCATGCAATCCCAACAATTCCTCGCGGCGCGACAGCGCCTGTCCCTGGGTATCGGCAATAAATACAATCGGACGCGGATCCGAGCCATCCGCGGCAATCGCCTTCAAAACCGCATCGGACAACGCGAGGGCAATGCGCGTATCGATCGCCGCATGGTCTGTTGTCCCGATGACGTGAACCCGACCCTGCTTCGTCCCGCCCCACCCGCGCAATACCAGCCCTTCCTGGGTAATGGCATGGCCCTCAGGAAACAAACGGTTCAATAAAGTCTGCTTGCCGGGCCTCATGATTCCAGCGCCTCCAGACGCCGGTTGAACTGTTCCGGTGACATCAGGGATACCTGGTCACCCAGACCCATGCGACTCCATAGCACCTGACCATCGCGAATCTCCGCATCGAGCTCCGCTCGTGCGCTGAGCTGTTGCTGGGCAGCCTGGAGCGTTTGCAAAGAGATTGCTGGAGTCAGGCGTCGCTTTTTAAAAAAACGAGGCCTGGCCCCAACCTCTTCCCCTGCTGCCGCGCTAAATGCCGCGATATCGTCGTCCACCAGCAGCGTTGCCTCGCCCAGGGTGCGGCGGATTTTGCCGCCGGTGATGCGCCACACGAGTGCCCGGTCGCGTGAATCAAACTCCTCCACACCCTTGACCGTTTCGATCACCTCTGGGCCCGATAGGCCAATCCGCCCTTCTTCGGAGATGATTATGACATCGCACAAACGCGCAACAATGCCCATGCCACCAAAAGCGCCGCAGGTGCCACCGATCAATGCAATCACCGGAATGCCGGCTTCCTGCACGGCAAACAAGGCACGCATGATTTCTGAAATGGCGATCAGGCCGGCATTGGCTTCGTGCAGGCGCACACCACCCGAATCAATGCACAACAGTACGGCGCTGGGCTTGTCTCGAACAGCACGCAACAGGGCACCGCGAATTTTAGCGCCGTGTACCTCACCCACGGCGCCCCCATTGAACTGGCCTTCCTGGGCAATCAGGATGACTGGGTGCGCATATAACAGCCCCTGCCCGACGATCACCCCGTCGTCAAAACTGACTGGGGCTTCGAGTGCGGCAAGATGCGGACTGGTAACCCGTTGTGCGGGATCGACCCATTCGCTGAAGGAATCCGGATCAAGCAAGGCCTGTACGCGCAAGCGCGCCAGGGCTTCACGATAGCTTTGTGCCAGGCCGCGCATCAGGCACCTCGCAGTGACTGAAAGGCCTGATCCAGGCGCAAGCTCACCACAGCCGGCGTCGCTCCTGCATCATGAATGGCAAAAGACAATCCGCCCACCGGATGGCGTGCGGCGAAATCTGTCAAAACGGCTTTCCAGACTTCAACAAAACCGTGCGCTGCCGTTTGGACCTCGAACACGCAACGTGTTGCATCATGACCGCGTTCCACCAGCACTTCCAGATTGCCCGAGGACACCACACCATACAGGGCGGCACGGGGATTGAGCGAGGCGTCCTGAATCGCGGGAAGGTCGAGATGCAAGGTTTCCATAGGAATCACCAAAAATTGGAATTGAATTACCAGTTGCGGAATTGTTTGGGCGGTTGGTACAGCCCCCCGGAGGCACGCACCAGATCCTTGATGGAGCGGGCCGCCAGAAGATCACGCGTGGCGTCACGCACATCAATGCCCATGTCGGCGGGTCGACGGATGATTCCGCGGTCCCGCAGATTTTCCACCAAGGCGTGATCGCGGGCCATGCCCACCGGAGTGTAACCTGCCACGCCGCGAATGGCTTGTTCGCGCTCTTCGGGCGAACGGCACAACAACAGATTGGCCATGCCCTCCTCGGTCACGATGTGACTGACGTCATCACCGTAGATCATGATGGGTGGCAAGGCCATCCCCATGTCCTGTTTAAGCTGCCACGCATCCAGGCGCTCCACGAAGGCGGGATGGCCGGGCTCACGCCAGGTCTCCACAGTCTGCACCACGAGCTTCTGGCCGCGCGCCGGGGTCTGCCCCCCATTCTTTTCCTGCCCGGCCTTGAGCCAGGCTGCACTGGCATGACGCCGTCCGCGGGCGTCTGAACCCATGTTGGGTGCGCCGCCAAAACCGGTAATGCGTCCCAGAGTGGCCGTCGAACTATTACCCTCCAGGTCAATCTGCAGGGTTGAACCGATGAACAGGTCACAGGCATACAGGCCGGCGGTTTGGCAAAACGCGCGATTAGACCTGAGGCTGCCATCGGCGCCGGGAAAAAATATATCGGGTCGAGCTGCAACATAGGCCTCCATACCCACTTCCGAACCAAAGGAATGCACGCGTTCCACGAAGCCCGCTTCGATGGCCGGAATCAGGGTGGGATGCGGATTGAGGGCCCAATAACGGGCGATCTTGCCTTTAAGGCCCAGGCTCTCGCCGTAGGTGGGCAGCAGCAGTTCGATGGCCGCAGTATCAAAACCGATCCCGTGATTCAGGCGCTCCACCCCGTATTCGGCGTAGATGCCCTTGATGGCCATCATGGCCATCAATACCTGGATTTCAGTAATGTGGCGCGGATCGCGTGTGAATAATGGTTCGATGTGATTGGGGGTGGGGGCCACCACAAAAAAATCCACCCAGCTTGCCGGAATGTCCACACGGGGCAACCGTTCCAGTTGCTCGTTGACTTGCGCAATCACGATGCCGCTTTTAAACGCCGTGGCTTCAACAATGACCGGTGTATCTTCGGTATTGGGGCCGAGATACAGGTTGCCCTCGGCATCTGCCGCTTGTGCTGCGATCAGGCAAACCTGTGGCGTCAGATCAATGAAATAGCGTCCGAACAATTCCAGATAGGTGTGAATGGCGCCGATCTCTATGCTGCGCGATTGTACGAGTCGCGCCAGACGATGCGCCTGGGGTCCTGCAAAGGAAAAATCGAGGCGCCGGGCAATGCCTTTTTCAAAGAGTTCAATGTGTGCCGGTAGGGCCAACACCGACTGCACCAGATGTAAATCATGGACGCGCTGAGGTGAACAAGCCGCCAGTGACTCTGCCAGAAAATCCGCCTGTTTCTGATTGTTGCCTTCCAGACAGACGCGATCGCCAGGCTCCAGCAAGGCTTCCAGCAGGGACACCATGTCCCGGGCCGCCACGGCCTTGCCGCGAGAAAAGGGTGTGCTGCGTTCAAGCCGTGCCTGACGCCGCAGGGCCTCGTGATTCCAGGTTCGAATAGGTTGTAGCGCGTTCATGGATGCTCAGATTTTTGGACCCAACGCCCAATCCGGAAAGGTCGTGACAATGCCGGGAAACAGGGACAGCAATAGCACCGCAAGAATCATCAGCAGCACAAAGGGCACCACGCCCCAGACCACCGCATTGAGTGGAATGTCCGGCGCCACGTTGCGGATCACGAAAATGTTGAGCCCCACGGGTGGGTGGATAAGCCCCATTTCCATGACGATGGTCATCAACACGCCAAACCAGATCAAGTCGAATCCGGCTGCTTTGAGCGGTGGCAAAATAATTGGCGCAGTCATCAGGATGATGGACACCGGTGGCAGAAAAAACCCCAGCACCACCACAAAAACCAGGATGGCAGCAAGCAACAACCATTTGGAAAGGGACAGCGAGACAATCCATTCAGCCGCGTCCTGGCTGATCTGCAGATAGCTCATCACATAGGAGTACAACAGCGACATGCCAATGATGAACATCAGCATGGTGGATTCCTTGAGAGTGGAAGCGATGATTGGAGACAACTGGCGCGGACGCCACACTCCGTAGATGATCGCAATCAATACGAGGGCCAGCAGCCCACCCAGACCCGCTGTTTCGGAGGGCGTGGCAAAGCCCCCATAGAGCGCGATCATGACACCGATCAGCAGGGTTACGAAGGGCAGAACCCGCGGCAGCATGGCCGTTTTTTCACGCCAGTTCAGGTCGTTTTCATCCAGGTAGGCCGAGCGGATCCCTCCCGATTGATACACATGAAGAGCCGAACGATATTCGCGCTTGAAATTCCAGACCGCATAAAGCGAAAACAGACTCACCAGCAACAACCCCGGCCCCAACGCCGCCAAAAACAGACGGCCCAGTGATACTTCGGCGGCGACGGAAAACAGGATCATCGTTATCGAGGGGGGCAGCAAAATACCCAGAGTGCCCCCGGCCGCAATAATGCCTGCGGCGAATCCAGGGGAATATCCGCGCGCGCGCATTTCAGGAATGCCGGCACTTCCGATGGCAGAACAGGTGGCCGGACTGGAACCCGCCATGGCGGCAAACAACGCACAGGCCAGAACATTGGCAATTCCCAACCCTCCCGGAACCTTGCCCAGCCAGGCATGAATGGCCGCATACAGGTCCGCGCCAGCGCGGGATTTTCCAATCGCAGCGCCTTTCAGAATGAACAGGGGAATGGACAGCAGCGTGATGCTGGACATTTCTTCATACACATTCTGGGTAACGGTGTCGAGCGCCGAGAGCGGCATGAAGAAATACATAAACACGACGGCAATAGTGCCCAGGGCGAAGGCGATGGGCATGCCTGTAAACATCAACATCAAGGTGCTCAGGCCATATAGCACACCCGTCATTCCATGACTCATGGCACGTCCCGCAGACGCGGCGGACCAGCCAGAACCTGGATCAACAGTTGCAAGGAGAGCAGTGTCATGCCCACTGACATCAATCCATAGGGAATCCACAACGGCGGCGCCCACGTAGACGATGTGGTCATCCCCTCGGCCCAGGCTCCGTGCATCAAAGTCCACGATTTCCAGCAAAAGAAGCTGCAGAACAGCAACGACACGCCACCGCACAGCCAGACGCGCAACCGGTTAATGCGTGGAGAAAGCAGTCCGGCCACTGCCTCGATCCCGATATGGCCCCGCTGGGCCTGGACGGCAGCACCGCAACTGAAAATCGAACCGACCAGCAGGAACATGGATATTTCATCCTGCCAATCGGTGGGTGTGTTGAAGAAGTAACGCATCATGACCCCGGAGGTCAGCACGAGACAGGCAAGAATCACGGCAACCATGGACAGCGCCACCACAAAACGATTGATGCCTGTCAGGGTGAAGGCCAGAATGCCCAGCAATCCATGACGCGGCGGGTCATTCATCAGCCCCAGTGCGGGGGAAGGCGCACCGGGCAGATCCCCGCCGTGACTCACAGCGCCTTTTCCACAGCTTTCATCAAGGCAGCACAGGATTCATTGCGCGCAGCAAAATCTTTCCAGGCCGTACGACGCGCAATGTCCTGCCAGCGCCTGACGGTGTTCTGGGTCAAGTCATAAGCTTTGCCGCCCGCCTTGACATAGACCTTGGCCACTTCGTTGTCATCCACCTTGCACGCATCGAGGGCAAATTTTTCCATTTCGGCACCGAGCGTCATGATGAGGTTTTGTTCGTCGTGGCTGAGGCGCTCGTACACCATGCGTGAAATCATCAGGGGCTCAAACATGAACCAGTAGGCGTACTCGCGTCCGGTGGTCAGCTGTTTGGCTACTTCTTCCAGCCGGAACGAGATGAGGCTGGTACTGGAGGTCATGGCGGCATCCAGCGCACCCGTCTGCATGGCTGCATAGATTTCGTTGGAAGGCAAGTTGAGCACGGCAGCGC
>DAIDTL010000018.1 GCA_027457225.1 Ferrovaceae bacterium | reverse complement strand
CCTGTTGGCCATGGCAGGCATTGCTGCCGAGGCGCCCGACAATGTGTCGCTGGGACTGTGGGTGATCCTGTTGCTGGTTCTCAACTTCAAAGCCGCATTGGAAGAGCGTCTATTGCAGCAGCGCTGGCCTGAGTATGCAAACTATCGCGCCCGGACACAGCGGTTTATTCCATTGCTCTGGTAATACTAAAACTTCTGGGGGATGGTTCGACTTAACGGATCAGTACTTGCGCCGTTGTGGGGCAGCAGTCCAGCCTCCCTCGATGTGACGGAAGGTGATGCGCCCTTTGCTCAAGTCGTAAGGGGAAAGTTCCAGGGAAACCTTGTCGCCCGCAAGTATCCGGATGTGATGCTTGCGCATCTTTCCAGCAGAGTAGGCGATCAGGTCGTGGCCGTTGTCGAGCGTGACGCGGTAGCGTGAGTCAGGAAGCACCTCACGTACCACGCCACTCATTTCGATAAGTTCTTCCTTGGCCATGCCGCAGGCTGCTTAGTCAGCCGGGCGAATGTTAGATGCTTGCTGACCTTTGGGACCCTGCGTCACTTCGAAAGAAACTTTTTGACCTTCCTTCAGCGTCTTGAAGCCTGAAGACTGGATCGCCGAAAAATGCGCGAAAAGATCTTCGCCGCCAGCATCCGGAGTCACAAAGCCGAAACCTTTTGAATCATTGAACCACTTCACTGTACCTGTTGCCATGTCTTGGATATCCTAAAAAAATGAAAAATAAGGGAGTAGCCCCTAGGGAGCGAAACTCAAGACGGCAGGGTGATGAAGGGAGAAATACCTGAAAGCCTAGGGTACTGAACCAGACAACAACGATACTACTTGAAAATCGCAGATTGGCACTATGCACCCAATAGTACAAATAAGCAATGTATTTCTTTTTTAAGGAAGTGCTGCCACGATGCTGTAGTGGACTTCCACCGCGTCCTGGACCTGTAACGACCCACCCAGCACCGAGAAAGGCACTATCCCGAAGTCGCTTTGATTCAGTGTCATGCTGCCTGTCACGACGACTTCCCCTTCCGAACGTGACTGGATGTCGGCCTGCGCCTCCTTCATATGCGTCACGCCATGCATTGAAATTGACACGCGCAGTGCTGACCCGGTATGGTCCGGCCGAAAGATTTGGATCTGCACCGTTGGAAATTGGTCCACCTGCAGCACTTTGGCCTGCATGTTATGACGCGTTCCCTCCACGGATTCCTGTGGCACTTCCTCCTCCAAACCGGCTTGTTCACGCAAAACAGGCTCATCTACCGTGAGCAGCTCTAGCGGAATAGTCAGCTCAGCATACCCTGTTTGTACGACGACAAACCCCTGAACATCATGACTGGCAATCACATGATCGTGCCCCAAACGGGCCAACATGCCGCCTCGATGGACCAGGATGGTAATCAATGATCGGTGAGGGTCTACATGAAGAACAGTGCGTGCTTCGAGGGATGGGCGCTGTTGCAGGGCATCAGGGGTTCTTCCGGCCTCCTGCCTGGTCGAGGTGGAACACGACACCAGCAGGCTGATCCCCAGTAGAATGGATAGAATGGTCTTCATGAGCTTTGTCATCCTAGCCGATTTGTGACAGGAAGATGAAAATCCATATTCTCTCCGATCTTCACAACGAGCGTGACCCCTACCAGAGCGTGGTACACGACGCCGATCTGGTCATTTTGGCAGGCGACATCGACGAAGGGACCCGTGGAATGACCTGGGCACGCAGCGAGTTTGACTGCCCCGTGATTTACATCGCCGGAAACCATGAGTACTACGGAGGACACCTGGAACAGACCCATGACCAACTGTTGCACGCCAGCGACAGCCATGTCTGTTTTCTGGATGAAACTCTTTACGAAATGAATGGCATTAGATTTCTGGCCGCTACGGGCTGGACTGATTTCGCTGCGACTGGCAATGTGCAGCAAGCGGAATGGGGTGCGCGGGTTCGTTTCAAGGATTTCGATCGTATCCGTGCAGGCAACGGCCGTTTGGCGCAGCCTCTGGATTTTAAGGAACGCAACCACTCCGCCCTGCGTTGGCTGCAACAGCAGCTGGCCACACCCTATGCAGGGACCACGGTTGTGGTTACTCATCACGCACCATCGTTCCAATCCATTGACTTGCAACCCTACCCTCCCAGCCATTTGGATGCATCCTTCGTCAACCGCTGGGACGGCCTGATGGGCAGCCCACGCATAGCACTCTGGATTCATGGACACACCCATCTTGCTGTGGACTATGGCATTGCAGGTACCCGGGTTATATCCAATCCCAGAGGCGTACCCCGCGAACATACCGGGTTCGTACCGGACTGGGTAATAGAAATCTGATCGCGTACACTCACGACACTTTATTGGAGAAAAATATGGCTTCACCCCACGAAAATGTCAGCATGGCCTTGTTCTGCGACTTTGAAAACGTCGCCCTCGGTGTGCGCGACGCAAAATACGAGAAGTTCGACATCAAGCCGGTGCTGGAACGGCTGCTGCTCAAGGGCAGCATTGTCGTCAAGAAGGCGTATTGCGATTGGGAACGCTATAAGGGTTTCAAGGCTACGATGCACGAGGCCAATTTCGAGCTGATCGAAATTCCTCACGTGCGCCAGTCAGGCAAAAACTCAGCTGACATCCGTTTGGTCGTGGATGCCCTGGATCTTTGCTATACCAAATCGCACGTCAACACTTTTGTCATCATCAGCGGCGATTCCGACTTTTCGCCACTGGTCTCCAAGCTCCGCGAAAATGCCAAGCAGGTCATCGGAGTCGGGGTAAAGCAATCGACCTCCGACCTGCTGATTGCCAATTGTGATGAATTCATTTTTTACGATGATCTGGTGCGTGAAAGTCAACGTGCAGCTGCCAAACGCGAGACCCAGGAAGTGCACTCTGCGGCCATACGTTCGCCCGAAGATGAAAAGCGCCCCAAAGACAAAGAGGGCTGGGAAGCACGTAAGAGCAAAGCTATTGATATTGCAGTGGAAACATTCGATGCGTTGGTGGCCGAGCGAGGAGACAGCGGCAAAATTTGGGCTTCCATGCTGAAGGAAGCCATCAAGCGCCGCAAACCCGATTTCAATGAGTCCTACTACGGCTTCCGCGCCTTTGGTAATTTACTCGAAGAGGCGCAAGCACGCGGACTGCTTGAATTTGGCCGCGACGAGAAATCAGGGGCCTATGTTTATCGCAGTGGCAGTGGTGCTGCAGGCAGCGAGGCGGCAAGCCAAATGTCGACAGCACCTGAAATTGCTGCGGAAACGATTCACGAGTTGCCCCCTCAAACGGTTCTGGAAGAAGCAGTCGTCAAAAAAACTCGAAAACCAGCCGTCCGCAGCCGCCGTCCACGCAAAGCAGCAGAGTAATGCCAGAACGTGGGACAATGGCAGGTATGAACGACAGGGACGTTCGCCCGGAGATATCGTGCACAACTTGTGAGGCTTGCTGTTGCAGGCTTGAAGTCTTGCTGATGGGTGCAGACGATATCCCGGGAACATTGACCATCCAGGATCAATGGGGAGGCTGGGTCATGCTTCGACTTCAGGACGGCTGGTGTGCAGCTCTGGACCGCCATACCCTGCGCTGTACGATCTATGAGCACCGACCGTTTCTCTGTCGTGAATACGAGATGGGTGGAAGTGAGTGCATTGGAGAGCGACTCCAGTATTTTGGTCATCAACCCCATGGTCAAACTGGGCTTACGACCTAACAATCAAAAGGCAACCCCTTGGCTAAACCAAATTACCAGTTCGAAAAGCGTCAGAGAGATCTGGCGAAGAAAAACAAGCAGGAGGAGAAACGCCGGCAAAAACTCGCCAGCAAAACTGCCAGCGACGACAGCGCTCAAATTGGAACGGCAAATCCATCCAATACCGCGACTCCCGGCGCCGACGACCCAGCCAGTCTGACGCCGGAACACGACACCCAGCGCAAAGCGTAACAGCGCCTTCTCCCAGCGCCAGATCCACCCTCCATGCCTCCCGATTCCGTAATCAAACGATTGGGCGTGCATCCAGATGTCCTCAAACTGGGCCTGGTCAGCTTTTTGACTGACCTAAGCTCGGAGATGATTTTTTCCGTCTTCGCAATTTTCTTTACGACGATCGCCGGGGCGTCGGCGCCCTTGCTTGGCATGGTCGAAGGATTTGCTGACCTGTCTGCCTCATCGTTGAATTACTTTGCAGGTTGGCTATCGGACCGGACCGGAAAACGCAAAATCTTTGCCCTGGCCGGCTATGGTTTTTCCACGCTGGCGAAGATGATGCTACTGATCTCCAGCTCGATCGCGGGCCTCAGCGCCTTTCGTGTCATAGAACGACTGGGCAAGAGTTTTCGGGGACCGCCGCGTGACGCCTGGTTGTCTGCCGTGGCTGACAAGGCCACGCGAGGATATGCGTTTGGCGTGCACAAGGCCATGGACAAAGCTGGTGCCGTACTGGGTCCGCTGGTGGCCTATGCCCTGCTTTCATGGCTGGGAGACGGTGCCTCAACGTTTCGTACCCTGTTCTGGGCTGCGCTTGTTCCGGCCCTGCTCAGTGTCGTGGTTTTGAGTTTTATCAAGGATCAACCAGGGGTTCGGCATGAACGCGAAAACATGTTTGAAACTTGGAAAGTTCTCAGTCTGGAATTCAAACACTACCTTGTCGCAGCCGGAATTTTTTCGCTTGGCTATTTCAGCTTCGGGTTTTTGTTACTGCGTGCATACAGCGTGGGTTTTTCGATCAAGGACATCGTATTGCTGTATGCCTTGTTCAACGTCGTTTTTGTCGTTGCCGCACCACTGGTAGGCAAGCTCGGCGATTACTTTGGCAGGCCGCACATGATCATGCTGGGCTATCTGACCTACCTCCTGATGAGTCTTGGATTCGCCTTCGCAACCACGCAATGGCAGGTCATCGCCCTGTTCGTCCTCTTTGGTGTGTTCTATTCGATTGATGAAGCCCAGAGCAAGGCATTTATCGCGGACATCGAGCTGGAACGACGTGCCTCTGCAATCGGCCTCTTTAATTTTGTCACCGGCCTCCTTTACCTGCCTGCATCGTTGCTTGCCGGAGCCCTGTGGATATTGCACCCCGCGGGAGCTTTCCTTAGTGCCGCAGGCTTTGCCCTTGCCGCGCTGGTGGTGTTCGGAAGTAAAAAATGGGGGCAGACTCCAATGAAAAATGCGGTTTGACCCCATTTTTTATTTTTTCTGCCCTTCAGTCGTCTTCCCCCAGTTCCGGATCCCATCCAGTGGCTCGGGCACGCGCTATGGCTTCCTGATGAATGCGCATGTAGCGCTCACGCAAGGCTTCGGGCAAGCCACTGGGTAAATGACCATACTTTTCCCACTCGGCATAGACTTTTTCGTATAAGGCCTGCATTTGCCCCGCGCTCCAGCCAGTGCCATCCTGATCCTCTGGCAACAGCCCGAAGACCCAGGCGTCCTTGATGATCTGGGCGAGATGCGTCATGCCGCCATTGACGTCATTCAATAAGCCGCGATAGCGTTGTTCCATGGTTACCTCGTCAATCCGGCATAGAGTAATGGGAGTTTTTCCGGTAAACGGGCCACCTGATCCACGACCATGTAGTTGCGTACCCCAAATATACGCGACACGTACTGGTCTGCCCGGGGGTCCAGTGTCATGCAGTAGGTGATGATGCCCTGGCGCTTTGCCTCTTCCACTGCCTTTCGGGTATCGTAGCGCAGATACTGGGGATCACGAACATCTACATCCGCGGGTTCGCCATCAGTGATCACCAGCAGCAATTTCCTGGCTGAACGTTGTTGCCTGAAATCCTGGGTTGCGTGGCGCACCGCCGCCCCCATACGCGTGGAAAGCTTCCCGCTCATTCCCGCCAGGCGCGCTTTGGCCACCTCGTTGTAGGGCTGGCTGAAATCTTTGAAACGGTAGTATTCCACATCGTGTCGGCCATCCGAACAAAAACCATGAATGGCAAACGGGTCGCCCACCTTGTAAATCGCGTCCGCCAGCAATACAGCGGCCTCGCGAGTCAGGTCCAGCACCGTATAGTCCTGGCCTGCCACAGATTCGTTGGTGGATTCCGACAAATCGAGCAACACCATGATCGAAATGTCCCGAGTCTTACGTATACTGCGCATCATGATGCGCGGGTCCGGCTGCAGTCCCATGCGTAAATCAATTGTGCTGGCAATGGCTGCATTGAGATCAATTTCATCACCCTCTTCAAGCTTGCGCAAGCGGGTCACCCCTTGGGGTTGCATGGCGTCCAGCAAAAATTTCATCTGCGCGATGAGGCGTCGGTGCCGCGCAGTAATGTCGTCAATCAATGTCAGAGGGCCTGATTTCGGGCGCTTTTCCACAACCGTGACCCAGGCAGGTCGTTCAAGCTGGATCTGATAATCCCATTCCGCGTAATGGAATGGACTGGAAACAGGCTCCCTTCCTTCCAGCTCGTTGTAACTTTTGCCCCCATCCTCATAAGGGAACAACTCGGTTCCCAGAACCCAGATTTCCTGGGCATCATCTCCAGCCAGCTCACTGTCGATGTGATTGACCATTTCCATCAGGCCGACCTGACGTCGTACTTGGCGCGGGGTGTCGTACCCTGCAGCCATTGCGGCCATGTGATCGAACCCCTCGAATTCCCAGAGGTAGCGATTGTCATCCCGATAAGGAGCGTTCAGCAGGTCTGTGCGCGGATGATAGGGCAGATGCTTGTCCTTGAACTCATGGGCCAGGGTCACCCCGATGTCCCAGGACACCTGATTGCTGCTCAAACGGTCGTGGGCTTCTGCAAAAAGTGCACGACCTCGCGCTATCCAGGGATCCGGATCAAGGTAGCACTCATCCAGCAGCGCGCGGGCCAATCGATTGAAATAATCCCCGGCGCTGCCATGCCATTCTGGGGTGGCTGTATGACACTGCGCCCAGAGTTGCTTGAGCCCTGGAAAACGCCGGATGGTCAGCGCTTCCACTCGGGCGTCTTCGATGATGCCAATCAAAACCTGCTGCAATGCATTGAGATGCTCCGCGGAAATGGGTGCCGTCGTCTCCACTAAATGTGCGGCACAATGAGCCGCAGCGGCACGGTATAATGCCACCCCGTTTACTCCGGCCATATCATCGAAAGCATCCGGCAGATGCAGGAAATACCCTTCGATGAAAGGTCTGTACCCTTCCCGGGTTTCGAAATCCCCGGAGGTGGGCCGCATGAAGAAATCCCGCGCCCACAAGGCACGCAGATACATGTTGATGCGACGCTGAACATCCACAAACAATGTGCCTTTGCGTTCTTTCTGCAGCATCGCCTGAGAATCTTTAGACGCCAGATTGAAATATTCAATCTGGGCAGCATAATCGGTGCGGTGCGCATGCGCTCCCCAGACTGCCCAGCGTCGCAACCCGCCCAGAGTCAGCTGGCCCAGCAGCGTATCAAGATTGTCGAGCATCGGACGCATGCCGCGTGGCGCCTGGCCAATCAGATGGTTTAGAAATTGAAGATAGTTGCTGAACAGCGTGCCATCCGCCAGTCGTTTCGCTGCAATGGGTGCGCTTGAAAGCAGTAATTCGATGACCGCACCGGAAGTCCGGGAGGCAAAACCCAGAGCCGTCTGCGCCAGGTCCGGCAAGCTATCCTCCCCTACCTCTTGAGCCACCAGAGGGGCCGCACTAATCCAGTTCTGGACCAGGTCGGTGCCTCGCCCAAGCCGCCCCAAGGCCTCGGCCCCCTTGAGATAATTGTCGAGTCCGCGCGCCGACAGGATTTTTGTAGCCTCCACCCATTCATCCTGAAGGGCATGGCGGCAGGGGTCAGGCAAGCTCTCCAGCAGTTCAGCGTAATCTTCCAGGTGTACAGCCATACCCCAACTCTGCCTAAAAGAAAGTGGTCACAGCGGCATCCAGCGCATCGCGCATATCCGGATCATCCGTGATGGGGCGCACCAGCGTAACCCGACAGGCATTTCTGGCCTCGATCCCGGTAGCAATGAGACTGCCTGCATAAATCAACATACGTGTGGAAATGCCTTCATCCAGACCATGCCCTTTCAGGTTTCGTGCACGTTCGGCAATGGAAACCAGTTTGCCTGCGACTTCCTGGGAGACACCGGTTTCGTGAGCCACGATCTCAGTTTCGATGGCATGTTCGGGATAATTAAAATCCAGCGCCCCAAAACGCTGTTTGGTAGATTGTTTGAGATCCTTCATCAAGCTCTGGTAACCCGGGTTATAGGAAATCACCAGCTGAAAATCGGGGTGTGCCTTGACCAGCTCGCCCTTCTTTTCCAGAGGAAGGACACGCCGGTTATCCGTTAGCGGGTGAATGACCACGATGGTGTCCTGGCGCGCCTCGACCACTTCATCCAGGTAACAAATGGCGCCGTGTCGCGCCGCAAGGGCCAACGGGCCATCCTGCCAACGCGTCCCCTGGGCATCCAGCAAAAATCGCCCGACCAGGTCGGAAGCCGTCATGTCCTCGTTGCAGGCCACAGTCACCAGGGGTTTACCCAAGGTATAAGCCATATGTTCCACAAAACGTGTCTTGCCGCAGCCTGTGGGGCCTTTCAGCATCATCGGCATCCGCACCGTGTAGGCTGCCTGAAACAATTCGACTTCGTCTGCCATGGAACGGTAGTAAGGTTCGGTGCTGATCCGGTACTGGGAAAGGATATCGCTCATCATCAATCTCGCCATAAAAAAACCCCGCCACCTTGCGGCAATGGGGGCTCAAAGTGCACACCCGTGCCTCTCAAATCAAATCGTCTTGCCGCGAAAAATCCCCATTGAAGCCCCTTGCGATTGCCTGAAGTTGTCGTAGCCGATGAGACGCACATGATTGTTGGGATTGGCCTTATGACAAGCATCAGCCTCAGCCAGAATCCTGTTGACATCGGTTTCACCAAACATCGGCAGTTTCCACATGTACCAGTATGAGTCCATCAGGTACTCCGGTTCAATATGCTCAATGGCCGGGTTCCAGCCTTTCTTGATCAGATATTCCACCTGTTTCTTGATCTCTTCGGCCGTCATGGCAGGGAGATAGGAAAAAGTCTCAAACTTGCGGCTGGCGGGATCGCTTAAACGCGATTTGTAGTCCATGACTTCGCTCATGAAGCACTCCTTAAATTTTGGTTAACCATTGGACCGGTACTTATTTGTGGGCAACGTCCAGTTTGTCCACGGTATCAAATTCGAACCTGATTTCCTTCCAGGTTTCCATGGCAATCTTGAGTTCCGGGCTATGCTCGGCCGCTTTGGTCAACACAGCCTTGCCTTCTTTTTCTATGGCAATGCCCTGATTGCGTGCGGCCACACAAGCTTCCAGTGCCACGCGGTTGGCTGCTGCCCCCGCGGCATTGCCCCACGGATGGCCCAAGGTGCCGCCACCAAACTGAAGCACTGAATCATCACCAAAGATGTTGACCAATGCTGGCATATGCCAGACATGAATGCCCCCGGAAGCCACCGGGAACACGCCGGGCATGGCGCCCCAGTCCTGATCGAAGAAAATACCGCGGCTGCGGTCTTCTTTGATGTATTCGTCACGCATGATGTCGATCCATCCCAGCGTGGCTTCGCGTGAACCTTCCAGCTTTCCTACCACGGTACCGGAGTGCAGGTGGTCTCCGCCAGACAACCGCAGGACTTTGGTCAGTACGCGGAAGTGGATACCGTGGTGCGGGTTGCGGTCCAGCACAGCATGCATGGCGCGGTGAATGTGCAACAGCATGCCGTTGTCCCGACACCAATTGGCCAGTCCGGTATTTGCCGTCAACCCACCGGTCAGATAGTCATGCATGATGATGGGGGCGCCGATTTCCTTGGCAAATTCAGCCCGTTTGTACATGTCTTCCGGAGTTGGCGCCGTCACGTTGAGATAGTGTCCTTTGCGTTCTCCAGTCTCGCGCTGTGCTTTAAGGGTGGCCTCCTGCACGAACTCAAAACGATCACGCCAACGCATGAAGGGCTGGCTGTTGACGTTTTCGTCATCCTTTGTGAAATCAAGACCGCCGCGCAGGCATTCGTAAACTGCACGGCCATAATTTTTGGCGGACAGTCCCAACTTGGGCTTGATGGTGCAGCCCAGCAGGGGACGGCCATACTTGTTCATCTTGTCGCGTTCCACCTGAATGCCCTGGGGTGGGCCGCCACAAGTCATGACGTAGGCGATGGGGAAATGCACATCCTCCAAACGTAAGGCACGCAGCGCCTTTAATCCAAACACATTACCCACCAGGGAAGTCAGCACGTTAACGACTGAACCCTCTTCAAAAAGGTCGATCGGGTAAGCCACAAAAGCATAAAAGCAGGTATCGTCGCCGGGCACATCTTCAATGCGATAGGCGCGCCCCTTGTAGTAGTCAAGATCAGTCAGCAGATCCGTCCAGACCGTCGTCCAGGTGCCGGTGGAAGACTCTGCAGCAACAGCTGCTGCCACTTCTTCGCGATCCACACCCGGTTGCGGGGTAATCTTGAAGCAGGCCAGGAGATCGGTGTCCTTGGGGGTGTATTCCGGCGTCCAGTAAGTCTGGCGGTACTCCTTCACACCAGCATTGTAGGTTTTTACTGCCATAGTCTTTCTCCCTTAGAGTCTGTGCGATGGGTAGGTCTTGTAAGGCCTCTATCTTAAATACATCCATGCATAAGTAAATTAAATTATTTTGATTGCTTTCATCAGAATCGCTTATATAACGTCCCGGTCAGCTCTGGGTCATCCGGCGACTGACAAACCATCCGATCAAGGCCAGCAACAACAACCCTGCCCCGATTAACAGAATCCCGGCCACTTCAGGAATTTTGAAACTTTCTCCCGTCAACAGCCGGGATGAAAGAATGGCGATTGCCGGGGTACCCAACACCGACAAGCTGGCCTCCCAGGCCGGTACACGATCAAGGATATAGATCCAGAGCCACCAACACAGGGCCGTGCTGGCTACGGACATAAAGACCAGAATTCCCAGGTAATGGGACGACCATTGCGTTGCAGGCTCCGGCACTACCCATGCCAGCAATACCAGCGGGATCGATCCAACAATCATCTGCCACGTAGTCAGGGCAAGCAGATCCACCGATTGGCGTGCCCGCAAGCGTTTGACCAGGATGGTCCCAACAGCCCAGCACACTGCGGCCATGAGTCCCAAAAACTTGCTTAACGGGCTGGATTGCATGTCCCAAGGCTCGATGATCAGTATCAACCCCGTCAACGTAATGACCGCAGCCAGCCATTGTATGCCGCGTATACGTTCACCCAGAATCCACCAGGCCAGCAGCAAGGTCCATATCGGCATGGTATAGATCAGGACAGCCGTTTTTCCTGGCCCCCCTTCCACGAGTGCCCAGGTTTGCAGGAGCGTGAACCCGGCCACCTGAACCAGGCCGATGGCCAATGTTGCGCCAGGAGCAACCCAGCGCATCGAACGCCCGCTGAGCTTGAGCACCAGCATCAAAGCCAGCGCGCCCCCAACGCAGCGTTGAGCAGCAAAGGCCACCGGAGGCGCAAAATCCAAACCCTCCTTGGCCATGACCCAGGTGTACCCCCAAATCAACGACAAAACGAGCAGCGCCAGTTGCGGCAACCAGCGTTGCGGACCGCTATTTTCCATCATTCCAGATTTGTTCCCTGTCATGAAGGTGTCACAGCAGCCTGTTTAACTGCCCCGGGACACCATGGAACTTAAACCAAATTAAAGGAGATCAGAATGACGACATGCATCACTTACAGTACTCCCGACGACAACGAATGTTCCATTCTACCCGTGAGGACCTTGAATCGCGACGATCTGGATGACGATTCCCTGGACGATCTGTATGCC
>DAIDTL010000017.1 GCA_027457225.1 Ferrovaceae bacterium | reverse complement strand
GCATAAGGTCAAAGGGAACATACACTGGCTGGCCGTGGCCCATTCGCACGAAACGGAAGTCCGTGTCTACGATCGGTTATTCAGCGATCCCAATCCTGCCGGATCCGACGACTACCGATCCTTGCTGAATCCAGATTCCGTTCAGGTGCGTCCCTCCTGCCGGGTGGAGGCGGCACTGATGGAGGCGCTTCCCGGTGAGCGCTTCCAGTTTGAACGCAATGGCTATTTTGTCGTGGACAGTCGCGATGCCACACCCGGGCGACCGATTTTCAACCGGGCCGTCACCTTACGCGATGCGTGGATCAAGAGGCCGTGATCAGCTGGCAAAACTGGTGCGTTTGTCACGCTCTATGAGCGCGTAGGCAGAGTGGTTGTGAATGGATTCGAAGTTTTCGGATTCCACCACATAAGCCTCGATGCGCGGCTCGTTATCAAGACGGTTGGCCACATCGCGAACCATGTCTTCAACAAACTTGGGGTTGTCGTAGGCCCGCTCGGTCACCCATTTTTCATCGGGTCTCTTAAGCAAGCCATACAATTCGCAGGAGGCTGATTCCTCTGCGATACGAATGATCTCTTCAATCCAGACAAAGGCATTGATTCTGGCAGTGATGGTGACGTGGGAGCGCTGGTTATGTGCACCGTAATCGGAGATTTCCTTGGAGCACGGGCACAGACTCGTTACCGGAACCACCACCTTCATCGTAAATGATTGTTTTCCGTCCATGATTTCGCCGATAAAAGTGACATCGTACTCAATCAGCGATTTGACGCCGGAAACAGGCGCCGACTTGTTGATAAAGTACGGAAAACTCATCTCGATATGCCCGGCGCGTGCTTCCAGCCGTTCAACCATGTTGCTGAGAATGGTGCCAAAGGATTCCACCGAGATCTCGCGTTCCTCGCGATTCAGAATTTCTACAAAGCGGGACATGTGGGTGCCCTTGAAATGCTGCGGCAGGCTGACATACATGTTGAAAGTGGCAATCGTGTTCTGCACCCCTCCCTGTTCGCGGTCAGAGACCCGGACAGGATGGCGAATTCCCTTGATGCCTACCCGGTCAATCGCGATCTGGCGAGTGTCCGGGGTCGCCTGAATATCAGGGATGGGGATGAGGTTGGGGTTGGGGTCGCGAGCGTTCATAATGCGGTCTCCTGGGCGGATAAACTTGTGAATCGAATCATTGGGAATCGGGTCATGCGGTAGCGGTTCCGCCGCGCAGGGATTGCATGGCTCGTTGGCGCATTTCAATGGCGGCAATGATGCCTTGGGTATCCAGGCCGCACTCGGCCAGTAGCGATGCCGGGTCACCATGATCCACGAAACGGTCGGGAAGTCCGAGATGGAGCAAGGGAGTGACAATGTTCACCCGTGCGAGCAGTTCGCTCACAGCGCTGCCGGCGCCACCGTGGATCGTGTTTTCTTCCACGGTGACCAACAGATCATGGGTCAGTGCCAGTTTGGTGATGAGGGCCTCATCCAGTGGTTTGACAAAGCGCATGTTGACGACACTGGCGTTAAGCCGGTCACCTGCTTCCATGGATGATGCCAACACCGCACCAAAAGCCAGGATGGCCACAGAGCGTCCGTAACGCCGCATCTGGGCAATGCCTACCGGAAGCGCTGTCATATTAGAGACAACAGCAACCCCGGGTCCGCTCCCGCGCGGGTAACGGACTGCCGTGGGACCGTCCAGAGAGAAGGCCGTATACAACATTTGGCGACATTCGTTTTCGTCGGAGGGCGCCATGACAGTCATATTGGGCAGACATCTCAGATAAGTCAGGTCGAAACTGCCGGCATGGGTTGCCCCGTCAGCACCGACCAATCCGGCACGATCAATGGCGAGGACGACCGGTAGATTCTGCAGGGCAATGTCGTGAATCAGCTGATCATAGGCGCGTTGCAGAAAAGTGGAGTAGATGGCCACGACGGGTTTGAGGCCTTCGCAAGCCAGTCCTGCGGCAAAGGTGAGGGCGTGTTGCTCGGCAATCCCCACATCGAAGTAACGTTCAGGGTAGGTTTTCGAAAATTTGACCAGGCCGGAGCCCTCGCACATGGCAGGGGTAATCGCATAGAGTCGGGGATCGATGGCTGCCATGTCACACAGCCAGTCTCCAAAAATCTGGGTGTAACTGGGTTTGGCCGACGTTTTGGGCCGGATGCCTGTCGTTGGATCAAAAGGGGTGACGCCATGGTAGAGAATCGGATCGGCTTCGGCCAGGGCATACCCTTTTCCCTTTCGGGTGACCACATGCAAAAACTGGGGACCTTCCAGTTTGCGGACATTACCAAGCGTGGAAATCAGGGTGTCGAGATCGTGACCGTCGATCGGCCCAATGTAGTTGAAGCCGAATTCTTCAAACAAGGTGGACGGGGGATTCACCATGCCTTTCATGTGTTCTTCCCAGCGCTTGGCAAACTCAAGAATGGGTGGGGCAACCCCAAGCACCTTTTCTCCGCCGCGTCGCATGGTGTTATAGACCCGACCGGACATGATGCGTGCCAGGGGCTTGCTAAGTGCTCCTACCGGTTGGGAGATGGACATTTCGTTGTCGTTCAGGACGACGATCAGGTCCGCGCCGGTGTTGCGGGCATTGTTCATGGCCTCAAAAGCCATGCCGCCAGTCAGCGCGCCATCTCCGATGATTGCAATGGCGCGCTGTCCGCTATTTGATCGTTTAAAAGCCGTTGCCATGCCCAAAGCCGCACTGATGGAAGTGCTGGAATGGGCGGTGCCAAAGGTGTCGTACTCACTCTCACTGCGTCTTGGAAATCCTGACGGGCCGTCTTTCATGCGCAGACGACCCATCTCCTCCCGTCGTCCGGTCAGTATCTTGTGAGCATAGGTTTGATGACCCACATCCCACACCAGACGATCCCGGGGGGTGTCGAAGACGAAATGCAGCGCGATGGCCAACTCGACTGTTCCCAGGTTACTGGACAGATGTCCGCCGGTGCGGGCCACCGATTCCACGATGAATTGCCGCAACTCAACGGCCAACGGGGCAAGCTCGCGCCGATCAAGCGCGCGTAGCTCGTGTGGCCAGTGAATCTTGTCGAGTAACGGTGTGGGTGACATGACAATTGCCCTTTAACTGCGGCGGTTAACGATGAAATCAGCCAGTTCTTCCAAGCGACGACAACGAGGGCTAAAAGGAACCAGGGATTCGTGCGCGGTCCTAAGAAGTTCTCTTGAAAAATCCTTGGCTTGCGATAGCCCCATTATACTCACATAGGTGGGCTTGTTGGCTGCAGCATCCTTCCCGGCGGTTTTACCCAGGGCGGTCGTGTCCATTTCCGCATCCAGCACATCATCCACCACTTGAAAGGCCAGACCCAGGGTATTGGCGTAATTTGACAGATGGCGCTGTTCGCTGGCAGTGAGGGGCTGGCCGCAGCTGGCCCCCAACAGCACTGCGGCACGGATCAATGCGCCGGTTTTCTTGAGATGCATGGCCTCCAGTTCAGGCAACGAGAGACTGCTGTCAATGCTCTCAAGGTCAATGGCCTGCCCTCCTCCCATGCCGCGCGACCCGCTGGCGATAGCCAGTTGGTGGATCATGAACCGCTGTTGGCGCGGATCCGGGTGCAGGGAAAATTCGGATAGCCACTGAAAGGCCAGGGACTGCAACGTGTCACCGGCCAGCAGGGCAAGCGCTTCGCCAAACTTGACGTGACAGGTGGGTTTGCCGCGCCGTAACGTGTCGTTGTCCATGGCCGGCAGATCGTCATGCACCAAGGAGTAAGCGTGAATGAGTTCAATGCTGGCGGCTACGACCGTCAAGGAAGCGACAGGGGCTTCGACCAATTCTCCGGCAGCAAAAGCGAGCAGCGGGCGCACCCGTTTGCCCCCATCCAGAACGGCAAAGCGCATGGCTTCGTGGAGCCGTTGGGGAACGATGCTGGTGTCCGGGAGATGTTGTTGCAGAAAATCTTCCAGTGTCTTGCAGAGGGTCTGGGACCACAGGGTGAAATCAGTCGGGGGAGTCATTTCCCTGAAAATCCCGAAGGGTATTGCTTTCCAGCACTTTGATGCGCTGTTCTGCATCAGCCAGTTGGGACTGACAGTAGCCTAACAGGAGCGCACCACGACGATAAGCCTCGATGGATTGCTCCAAAGACAACTGGCCACCCTCCAGGCTGGCGAGCAAAGTTTCCAGCTCGCGGAGGGCGGACTCATAATTCTCGGGCTGTTTCGCTGAAGATTTCGCCATGGGAGGGTCACATTATCCCAGGCGCTGCCTGATGGTCAAACGTCGTCTAAAAAGTCTTATAAATCACTTGCTTCCCCTACTGGCCCCAGGTTAGAATTCCGCTTTTGTCCGTTGGGTTTGTGTTCTCGACCCCTCAATCATCAATCTCCTGCATTCTTTGCTTCCTGGAGGGTGTGGATATGGCCAATTTGGGATCGTTCGAACAGCTCGCCACGGTTTCTTCGCAATTGCCTGTTCGCTGGTATTCCGATCCATTCATCGAGTCACTTGAGCAGCAGACCCTGTTTGCCCAAGGACCCCGCTACGTCGGCCATGAGCTGATGGTGCCCAATTCTGGCGACTACCTGACATTGCCCTGGCGCGATCACGGCCAGGTGCTGGTCAACAATGGCGAGAGCGTTGAACTGATCTCCAACGTCTGCCGTCATCGTCAGGCCATCATGCTGGAGGGTCGGGGAAACGCGCATCACATGGTGTGCCCTTTGCACCGCTGGACCTATGATCTCAAAGGGCAACTGGCGGGGGCCCCGCATTTTCCCGGAAACCCTTGCCTCAATCTCGACCGTGCGGTGCTGTCGCGCTGGAACGGCCTGTTGTTTGATGGACCAAGGGATATCTCCAGCGACTTGCGTTACTGTCTTGCTGCCCGCGACCTGGATTTTAACGGGTACATGCTGGATACGATCAAGACCGCGCACCACCATTTCAACTGGAAGACTTTCATCGAGGTTTATCTCGAGGATTATCACGTCGCATCATTTCATCCGGGTTTGTCCGGGTTTGTGGATTGCAACGATTTGCGCTGGGAGTTTGGCGAGTGGCACAGCGTCCAGACGGTGGGGGTCAAGGAGCATCTGCGCCGCGCAGGATCGCCGGTCTACCGGCAGTGGCATGAGATGGTGCGCCGTTACAATCGCGATGTGGATCCTCCCTTTGGCGCCATCTGGATGGTGCTCTACCCCAACATCATGGTGGAATGGTACCCCCACGTGCTGGTGGTTAGCACGGTCTGGCCCGATGGTCCGGAAAAGTGCACCAACGTGATTGAATTTTATTACCCTGAAGAGATGGTTCTGTTCGAACGTGACTACGTCGAAGCACAGCAAAAAGCCTACTTCGAAACCGCGCTTGAAGATGATGAAATTTGCGAGCGCATGGCGCGTGGACGGAAAGCACTGATTGCCCGGGGCATGGAAGATGGCGGCCCCTACCAGTCTCCCATGGAAGACGGCATGATGCATTTTCACGAATTCGTGCGGCGCCAGATCGGCCCCTTGTTACCCGAAGGCCGGTGACGGTGTTTGGGTTGCCCCCACTCAGGTCAGCCTGGATGTTGGTGGCCAGTTTCAGTTTTGCCGTGATGGGGTTGTTCGTCAAGTTGGGCTCGCCCTATTTTTCTTCTGCCGAACTGGTGTTCTACCGCTCTTTTTTTGGTCTGATCCCAATCGTCCTGTTTGCGCTTCGACAGCACCAGCCCATGACCAGCATTCATTGGCGGCTCCATCTGTTTCGCAGTGTTTCAGGCCTGATCTCCCTCGTATTGTATTTTTATGCCCTGACCCGGTTGCCGTTGGCAACGGCGGTCACGCTCAACTATACGTCCCCGCTATTTCTGGCATTCCTGATCACGGTACTGTCCCGCGAAAAACTGAATGGCCCGTTGATGATCGCTCTGGGGTTCGGATTTATTGGCATCGTCCTGGTGCTGCGTCCCCATTTTGGCCCGGATGAATGGTTTGCCGGAGTGATGGGACTGCTTTCAGGATTTGGAGCAGGGGTGTCTTACCTGAATGTGCGCGCCATGGGAGCGCTGGGTGAGCCCGAATGGCGTATCGTGTTGTACTTCACAGCACTTTCAACCCTGGTTTTGGGGATCTATCTCCTGTTTGCGCCGCGTCATCCGATCACTTTCTCAAATATCGGCATTTTGGTGGCCCTGGGCCTAGCCTCCACGGTGGGCCAGCTTTGCATGACCCGGGCCTATCGCATGGGCTCCACGCTACTGGTTGCGAATTTTGCGTATAGTGCCATTGTTTATTCCAGCCTTCTTGGCATCCTGTTTTTTGACGAATGGTTACCCTGGACGGGTTGGTTGGGAGTCGCCGTAGTGATTCTGGCTGGCGCTGTAGCCAGCCGTCTTGTCCGTCGAACCGCTGCTGCTTCTGCACTGGAGGTGCTCTGATGAATGAACCCCTGGTCTCCACGGCGCTCCTGGCACTTCATCTGCAGGAGTGGTTGGTGCTGGATTGTCGGCACAGCCTGCAGGATACCGGGGCGGGTCGCCGCGCTTATTTGACCAGCCATATTCCGGGGGCCCATTTCCTGCACCTCGATCAGGATCTCTCAGGACCGATGACCGGCCAAAATGGCCGCCATCCTTTACCGACGCCCGAAACTTTTGCCGAAACGCTCGGGAAAATTGGTGCGGATTCTGCGCGCAGGGTGGTGGCTTATGACGACATGGGTGGGGTCTTTGCGGCGCGGCTTTGGTGGATGATGCAATGGTTGGGGCATGATCGTGTGTCTGTTCTGGATGGGGGCTGGCAGTGCTGGGTGGCTGAAGATCGCCCCGTTAACGCGCAAATGCCACAGCCCCAGAGGGCCCGGTTTTACCTCGAGGAACGTGTCGGGCGGACCGTGGATACCGATTTCGTGTTGCATCATCTGCAGGATCCGGCAATGTGCCTGATTGATGCGCGGGCTGCAGATCGTTTTCGCGGTGAGAATGAGACCCTTGATCCGGTGGCCGGGCATATCCCCGGCGCGCGCAATCGCTTTTTTCGCGACAACCTGGACTCGGAAGGGCGGTTCAAACCCCCCCTGGTCCTGAAGACCGAGTTCGAAGCGCTGCTCGGCGGCAAGGATCCGGTCGGCGTGGTTCATCAATGTGGTTCAGGGGTGACGGCTTGCCACAACCTCCTGGCCATGGAATATGCCGGGATTGGGCCCGGGCGGCTGTATCCGGGGTCCTGGAGCGCCTGGTGTGCCGATCCGTCGCGCCCGGTTGCTTTAGGAAGCTCTTGATTTTTCTATCCAAATTTCGTATAATTCTGGGCTTTTTCGGAATCGGGATTTCCCCGAGGTCCAAACGACAAAGGTTGAAAGAATCATGGTTGTGATCCGATTGTCTCGCGGCGGTGCCCGTAACCGTCCTTTCTACAATGTGGTGGTTGCCGATTCGCGCAATCGTCGTGATGGACGCTTTATTGAACGTCTCGGGTTTTACAATCCGATGCGCCCGGAAGCGAACGATGGACTGCGTCTTGATCTCGCCCGGGTGGATTTTTGGAAGAGCCGTGGCGCCCAGACTTCCGACGCCGTGGAAAAGCTGATCAAACTGGTTCCGCAGGCAGGGGTTCCCGCTGCCTAATCAGTGGGTCGTGATGGGGCGGATAGCCGCTCCTTATGGTGTGCATGGCTGGGTCCGTGTACAGAGCTTTACTGGAAAACCGGATGGGTTGGCGGCATATCCGCGCTGGTGGCTGGGACACGAGCCTGCCTACAAGGAATACGCGGTTGCCGAATGGCGGGTGCATGGCGGTGCACTGGTTGCGCGCCTTGAAGGCGCCATGGACCGTACATTTGCAGAGTCCCTGTGGGGACTGGACATTGCGGTGCCGCGCGAACAATTGCCGCCGACTGCCGAAAATGAATTCTACTGGGCCGACCTGATCGGACTCGAGGTTGTTAACCTTGCAGGAGAGCGGCTAGGGCAGGTCGTGGACATGATCGAGACCGGCGCTAACGATGTCATGGTGGTGCAAGGCATGGAACGCCAGCACCTGATTCCCTATCTGCAGGACGTCATCTTGCAGGTCACCCTGAAAGAAAAACGGGTGGTTGTGGATTGGGAGTTAGATTACTGATGGCTTTTGTCTTTGACGTGATCTCATTGTTTACGCCCATGTTCGAGGCATTGACCCAACATGGTGTCACACGTCGGGCGCTGGAACAGGGGTTATGGGACTTTCGGGCCTGGAATCCACGCGATTTCACCACCGATAATTATCGTACGATCGATGATCGGCCGTACGGCGGCGGTCCGGGCATGGTCATGCTGGCGCGTCCCCTGGCGCTGGCCATTGCAGCGGCTCGAGAACGGCAGAACGGGTTGGGGATTGAGCGCCCCAAAGTGGTGTATCTCAGTCCTCAGGGGTCGGTGCTGACCCATGCGCGCGTAATGCGCTATGCCGAAGGCCCGGGCCTGATCCTGTTGGCTGGGCGTTATGAGGGCGTCGATGAGCGCCTGCTGATGCGGGAAGTGGATGAAGAAGTATCCATTGGCGACTATGTGCTGTCCGGAGGCGAGCTCCCGGCCATGGTGCTGATGGATGCCCTGTTAAGGCAGTTGCCCGGTGTGCTGGGTGACGCATTGTCCGTGACACAGGAATCATTCGTGCACGGATTGCTGGACACGCCACACTACACCCGGCCTGAGGTGTACGAAGGATTGGCGGTGCCCGCAGTGCTGATGTCCGGAAACCATGCGGATATCTTGCGCTGGAGGTGCAAACAGGCTTTAGGCAGGACCTGGCAAAAACGTCCGGATATGTTGGTCAACCAACCGCTGTCCGGGGAAAATCAAAAACTGTTGGATGAGTTCAAAGCCGAACTCAAATCGAAGGGGTAGAACCATGGATGTCATCAAGCAACTGGAACAGGAAGAAATGGCCCGTTTGGGGAAAACCATCCCCGACTTTGCGCCCGGGGATACCGTGGTTGTGAATGTCAATGTGGTGGAAGGCGAACGCAAGCGCGTTCAGGCCTTTGAAGGCGTGGTGATTGCACGTCGTAATCGGGGCCTCAATTCATCTTTCATCGTACGTAAGGTGTCTTCGGGTGAGGGGGTGGAACGGACCTTCCAGACCTGGTCGTCAATGATTGCCAGCATCGAAGTCAAACGGCGCGGCGATGGGCGTCGTGCAAAGCTGTACTATCTGCGTGACCGCTCCGGCAAGTCGGCCCGTATTCGGGAAAAACTGGTGTCGCGCTCGACGCCCTCGAACACAGAACCCTCCGCCAGCTAAGCCATCAGCCCCGACCTGCGCGAAATCCTTGATCGGTTTTGCGACAGCCTCTGGTTGGAAGACGGACTGTCGCGCAACACGCTCGACAGTTATCGGCGCGATCTGACCCAATTCGCTCAGTGGTTGGTGACGCAATACCCTGAATGCGGCTTGTATCAGGTCGATGCCGTGCACGTGCAGGGCTGGTTGGCCTATCTCTATGGCACCAGGCGGATCAAGAGTCGCACTGCCGGGAGAGCCCTCTCGGCATTGCGCCGGTTTTACCGCCATGCCTTGCGCGAAGGGCGGATTGCCGGAGATCCGACCTTACGTATCGACTCCCCCAAGTTGCCCCGAGCGCTCCCAAAAACGCTTTCCGAATCCGATGTGGAACATTTGCTTGATGCGCCGGATCCCCAAACGGATCTTGGACTACGCGATCGGGCGATGTTGGAAGTCCTCTATGCCAGTGGCTTGCGGGTTTCAGAGCTGGTTGCGTTGCCCCTTTCCGGGATTGCACTGGACAGCGGTGTTGTCCGTGTGACCGGGAAGGGGGGCCGAGAGCGCCTGGTCCCCATCGGGGAAACCGCTTTGGATTGGTTGCAGCGCTATCTGACAAAGGCACGTCCTGCACTGCTGGCTGGCCAACCGCATGGATCCCTGTTCGTCACCCGACGCAAACAGCCCATGACGCGTCAGGCCTTTTGGTACCTTGTCAAACGCTATGCCCTGAAAACAGGACTCCAGAAAACCTTGTCGCCGCACACGCTAATACATGCCTTTGCAACCCATCTGGTTAATCACGGGGCAGATTTGCGCGTGGTGCAGTTGCTGCTGGGTCATGCCGACATCTCCACAACGCAGATTTATACCCACGTGGCGCGTGAGCGACTGCGTCAGTTACATGAAAAACACCATCCACGAGGCTGATTCCGCCTATACTGGACAGCCATGATGTCGCTTATTCTGGTGGCCGTTGCCGCCTATCTTATTGGATCCCTTTCTTTTGCTGTCGTTGTCAGTCGCCTCATGGGACTGCCTGACCCACGGACCTTTGGGTCAAAAAATCCCGGAGCCACCAACATACTGCGCGGCGGAAGCCGTTGGGGAGCAGCCTGGGTATTGCTGGGGGACACATTCAAAGGGTGGTTCGCCGTCTGGTTTACGGCAGCGGTTGCGCTCCCGCTGGGGGCGCTGCCCCAATCGCTGGCTGCAGCCTCTCTGGCAGTATTTATCGGGCACGGTTATCCCATATTTTTCGGGTTCAAGGGGGGCAAGGGGGTAGCCACTGCCCTGGGGGTTTTGCTGGCACTTAACCCGGTGCTCGGACTTTGCACCTCAATCGTTTGGGTCTCGGTGATGGCAGTGACACGAATTTCTTCACTCTCTGCGCTTTGTGCTTCGGTGGCAGCCCCCTTGTTGGGTCTTCTGTTTTTGCAGGACGGACTATTGCGCCTGACCGTGTTGGGAATGGCTGTAATATTGCTGGCCCATCACCACAGCAATATTCGCAAGTTGCTCAATGGCGAAGAAACCATATTCCGAAAAAAAACTCAATGAAGCCCAGGCATCAACCCCTTCATGCCGCGCATCATTTTAGTCAGTCCGCCTCTTGACATCATTTTCATCATCTTCTGCATTTGTTCAAATTGGGCCAGAAGCCGGTTGACCTCCTGAACCTGCACCCCTGAACCCGCAGCGATACGCCGCTTGCGTGAGGCTTTCAACAATTCGGGACGATGCCGCTCAGCAGGTGTCATGGCGTTGATGATGCCTTCAATACGGTTGATGGCGCGTTCATCCATGGTTGCGTTGGCAGGCAAACTTCGGGTCAGTTGTGCCGGGAGCTTGTCCATCATGGCACCCAACCCACCCGATTTTTTCATTTGCACGATCTGCAATTTGAAATCTTCCAGATCAAAACCCTGGCCCTTCTTGATTTTGTGGGCCAATTTCTCCGCTTCGGCGCGATCCACTGTGCGATGGGCTTCCTCGATCAAGGACAGCACGTCGCCCATGCCGAGAATGCGGGAGGCCATTCGTTCTGGATAGAACGCTTCCAATCCGGTCAGTTTTTCGCCTACCCCAATGAACTTGATGGGCTTTTGGGTGACATGGCGGACCGAAAGCGCAGCGCCGCCGCGGGCATCTCCATCCAGCTTGGTCAGGATGATGCCCGTCAGGGGGAGGATCTCGCCAAAGGTGCGCGCGGTATTGACCGCATCCTGACCCTGCATGGCATCCACCACAAACAGGGTTTCAATGGGATGCACCGTTTGATGGAGGGCCAGGATCTCTTGCATCATGGCGTCATCAATGGCCAGTCGGCCGGCGGTATCGACGATCAGGACATCGTGAAAATGCCGTTTTGCATAGTCCAGTGCTGCCGCTGCAATCGCTTCCGGTGCCTGCCCTGAATCGGAGGGGAAAAAATCAATCTCCAGCGATTGCGCCAGAACCTGCAGTTGTTCGATGGCTGCAGGGCGGTAGATGTCGCAACTGACCAGCAGCACTTTCTTTTTTTGTTGTTCCTTGAGCAGCTTGGCCAGTTTGCCGCTGGAGGTTGTTTTACCCGAACCTTGCAATCCAGCCATCAGAATGACTGCGGGCGGTTGCGTGGTCAGACGAAGCCCTTCGCTTCGTTCCCCCATCAGTTTGGTGAGGGACTGATGCACGATGCCAACCAAAGCCTGTCCGGGGGTCAGGCTGTTCAGGACCTCCTGGCCGAGCGCCTGTTGGCGCACTTCCTGGATAAAATCCTTGACCACGGGGAGGGCCACATCGGCTTCCAGCAGCGCCACACGGACGTCACGAAGGGCTTCCTGGATGTTGGAATCGGTCAGGCGTGCCTGGCCACGCAGGGTCTTGATGACCCCTGAAAGTCGTTCTGTTAAATGATCCAGCATGGAGAAAGCTGTCCTGGTCGAATGGAATGGTAAACTAGGCGAATCATGATCGACGCCCAACTGTATTTTATCACTGCTGCCCTTTATCTACTGCTGGGCATTCGCGTGCTGGTGATGCAGCGCGCTCAGGGGTACGCCGTCGAAGGTCAGGCGACGGGCGAGATGATCGTCCGTGTCCTCATTCTGGCCACCCTGATCGTGCATGGCGTGTTGTTGCATCACGCCCTGTTTGCTGACGAACGGCTGGACTTGTCCCTGGGGCATAGCCTGTCGTTGATTGCGGGTGTGACCGTCGCCATGTACTGGATCGTCAGTTTTCGTTACCGCATGGGCATTCTGCAACCC
>DAIDTL010000016.1 GCA_027457225.1 Ferrovaceae bacterium | reverse complement strand
ACGTAATGGGGGTCCTGGATATACTGGTACTTCCCATCCAGGGCAACATCACGGTAGGTGTTGACGGTACCCGCCCAGTCGGAGACGCCCCCGGTGGCCACCGTGCCGTTGTGTGCGTAGGAAACCATGCCATGCACACCCAATTCAAAATTATGCGGCCCAAATTCCTTGTTGTAGGCCAAGCGCACATAAGGCGAGGGATCAACCAAGGGCATGCCTGTCGTACCGGCGGTCAGCAGGAAGGTGGCAGGCCCGTGGGTCACGGACTTGTAAACTGCCAATTCACCGTACCATGTGTTGTCCTTGAAGAGATAGGCCCCGGCGCCGATCATGCCGTGTTGGGTGGCGGCGCTGTCAAGAAAGGTCACTGGACTTTGCGGGCTTCCGCCATTAAAAAACCCAACGAAGACGTTTGACCAGTTTTCAGTGGTGTTCCAGACGTCAGACATGGTGGAGCGGTTGTTGATGTAGGCGCCATAAACCAGGTCGCTGTCCTGCTCCAGAATGCGGTCGGCGTAACGAAACTCGGTGTTGTCTATGCTTGAGGCGCTGGTCCACTGAGTGCCGGTTTGTGTGCCACCGTATTTCTGTCCTGTCCATTGGACGAAAGCGCCAACATTGTCGGTAATCTTGCCTCCGGAAAAGAGGCTGATCACCTGCAAGTCCATGGCCGAGTTTGGCGCTGCGCCGTTGATGCTGTTGGAGGTGTTGGTATAGTACTGGCGCGCACCTTGCAGCATGACGCTGATGGGTGGGGCGTCATTCTGGACCTCGAGGGCGTTAAGGTTGGGCCGGTTGCCCAGGGTGTAGCCTGTAAATTTGAACATCCTGCCGAAAGACGTGAGCAGGGGGTACATGCCGCCCACATGACAGGCAACGCACTTCTCACCGGTCTGACGGGCATACACGGGGATCGCTGAAGCGGTTGAAGGGAACAAGGTCAGTAGTACAGCAGTAACCATGGACCCCGCAATGAGGGCCGGGATGAATCGGTGCAATGGCATGTCAAAACTCCTCCAGATTTTTATTTGAAGCGGAACCCTGGGCGCCTGCTTAATGCGGGCGCGTCGTACAAACCTTAATCAATTTAATGTGCTGACCGTGCCTGGACTCTAATATGGACGCCGGAATGAATGACTTGATTTGGCTCAAGAAATTTCAAACTGGGCGTACTCTAAAATCATTCCAGACAGGCTTGAAATCGGATAGTATTTTCGGATACCCCTTTTGACAATCTCAATTTCTAGGTGATACGCTTTTGTCCACGGTCTGCCGATCAACGCCTTTATGATTCGGCTGGCCGTCGCAGGTAGCGGCCAACAAAACCAAAAATTATGTGTCAAGCCCATCTCGCTCATGGTAAAAATCAATTAATCTGGTGGGAGTTACAACATGGAAGACAATGTCAAAGAATCGCGCCGTCAGTTGCTCAAGATGGGTAGTGTTGCCTTGGCTGCTGCGCCGATGATTGGGTTCAATACCAGCGCCTTTGCGCATCAAAATACGTCCGTACGCACTGCCCTAAAGTTTCAGAATTACCCCAATGGGGACAAACGGGGCAGTAATTGCATGAATTTTATCCCCAACAAAAACAAGCCCACCGACAACGGTGCTGTCCATGGCTGCAGGCTGTATCCTGGTGATGATGAAATTGTGCCGAATGGATACTGCCTGGGCTTCGTTGCCAAATCCAAGTAATTACGAGCCATAATTTCCGCAAAGGCATCCGGGCAGAAGAATGCAAGTCATGATTGAACGTCCACAAAGCCTGGGCGAGGAAATCGCCAACAGCGTAAGTCATGGCGTGGCACTGCTGGCAACCATCGTGGCAGTCCCATTCCTGATCGCCGCGGCGCGTCATTTCGGCGCCATCAATGTCGTTGGGGCGAGTGTGTTTGCGACGACGATGGTGTTGCTCTATCTCACTTCGACGCTCTATCACGCTTTGCCGGTAGGCCGCGCCAAACGCGTAATCTTGAAGCTTGATCACGGTGCAATCTATATTTTCATCGCGGGCAGCTATACCCCGTTCGCGCTGGGTGCGTTGGCCGGCCCCTGGGGTTGGACGTTGTTCGGGCTAGTGTGGTTGATTGCGATAATAGGCGTCACGCTGAAAGTGTTCAATCGCTTGTCGCATCCCTGGCTTTCAACGGGGCTCTATCTCCTCATGGGCTGGCTTGTGTTGATCGCGGCCGTACCGCTTGTCGAACGCGTGCCCCCGCCAGGAGTCGCATTGCTCGTGGCCGGCGGACTTGCATACACAACGGGGGTCGTGTTCTTCATGCTGGATTCCCGGTTGCGGTATGCGCATGCGGTGTGGCACGGCTTCGTCGTTATCGGCACCGGTTGTCACTTCTTCGCGGTGCTAAGTTACGCGGCGTGATCCTGGCCCAGGATGGACGTTGTCCTAGATCCCAATTCCACTGAACAGCCTCAACACTTCGTTTTGGCCAAAAACCAGGCGGCCACCATTTGGTAGCGGAGCACATGCCCCGCTGAACAGCGACATTCGTCGGCTCCCTCATTTCATTGGAAAACCACACGCATATTGCAGATTCGCTGGAGCGAGGTAATCAGAGCTTCCCTCTGTAGTGTAAGCAGCTCCGGGAACGTTAATATCATTATTGACTGCACGCCAGCTGCACGTTGATTTATGCTCAGCCGCTACACACACATATCGCGAATTTGCTTGCGCGAAGTAATTAGAGTTTCCCGCTGCAGCGTAAGCAGTTTTTGGAACATTAATATTATTATTAGCCGCACGCCAATCGCACGTTGATTCATGCCCGGCAGGTTGTTGCCATTGTGCTGGTGCCGTGTTGTGACTGGTTTTGTCCACATCACGGGACCTCAGCCCTGAATAAATCGTATCAAGGTCGTTGGTTGAAAAAGCCGCTTCCGCTTGTGCAGCCGAAGTTGCCAAAATGCCGACGATGATAGTTGCCAAGATGCGCGTTTTCATAATGAGTCCCCTTATTTAAAAGTAAGTAAAATTTTCTGCAGTCCTAACAAAACGATTCATTCATGCTCTCGTTTATGCGATTTAAAAAGCACTAACCGTGCCAAATCGTATCCTATTGATATTCATGCAGTTATTATTTTATATTGTATTGCAAACGTTCAATATAAACAGTATGATGCGTTCATACTGAACATCTGGAAAATACAATGAATACCATTTCTTTAAAAAATTTGAATTCAGCTTTGGAAAAGTTAGAAGAAGGCGTGTTGTTTTTAGATGAGCAACGCAATGTCGTTGCAATCAATCAAGCTGCGGCACTCATGATAGGACGCAAGCAAGTTGATGTTGTGGGCAAGAGCTGTCCGGGCCTGTTTCCCGCCACCCCTTGTGCGCACACCTGCGAGGTAAGTGGAAAATGTTCACTGATGGCAGGTACCACGAAAGAAAACAAGCTGATACAAGATATTGTGTTTGCACGTCCGGACGGGACGCTCGTGCCACTGCATATGTGGGCTACGGCACTGCTTGCAGACAAATCGCAGACACATTGTGCGGTCGTATTGCGCAACCGCACCCGTGAAGTGCAGCTGGAGGAAATTGCCGGGCAGCGTTTGCGCATGGGTAATTTGGTAGGGCATAGCCATGCCATGCAAATATTGTTTCGCGAAATTCTGCTGTCAGCAGCAAGTGATGCCAATGTGCTGATCACCGGTGAAACGGGATCCGGCAAGGAACTCGTGGCACAAGCAATACACGACAATTCCAGCCGCGCCAAAAAACCTTATCTGCAAGTGCATTGCGCCGCCTTGCCGGAAAATTTGCTTGAGGCTGAACTGTTTGGTCACAGTAAGAATGCCTTTACTGGTGCTACAACCGACCGACCCGGGCGCTTTGAAGCCGCCAATGGCGGCACATTGTTACTGGATGAAATCGGTGAAGTGCCGCTGGGTATACAGGTGAAATTGCTGCGTGTGTTGCAAGAAAAAGAAGTGGTGCGCTTGGGCGAAAACCACCCCCGCAAAGTGGATGTGCGAATTATCGCCGCTACCCATCGCGATTTATCAGCCCTGCTAAAGAATGGTGCCTTCCGTTCTGACCTATATTACCGTCTGCACGTGCTGCCACTGCGTGTACCTTCCTTGCGTGAACGCTGCGAGGATATTCCACTTATTGCAAGTGCCATTCTTGCCGGCCTGGTAAGACGCTATAAGCGTGAAGAAGTCACATTGTCCACCCAAGTGACGGAATTGTTGCTTAGTTATGAGTGGCCAGGCAATGTGCGCGAGTTGGTCAATGCACTGGAGTACGCGCTGGTGCACTCCGATGGAACGCTAATTTTACCGCGTCATTTTCCGGTTGAGATGCGTGATGCAACGCCAGCCACAAGTACCTTAGAGAGTAAAAATAATGCGTTGCTTACAAGCTATTATCGTGGCTCGGCAGCGGAACGCGAAAAGGAGATTATTCTCGCAGCGCTCACCGAGGCGAACGGCAACAAAAGCACTGCGGCAGAAAAGCTGGGCATGTCACGCACCACTTTGTGGAAACGTTTGAAGCAATATGGTGTTGCCAATAATGCATAAGATTTTGAAATGTCTAGTCATCTTAGATTCTTCTGGCCTGCCAGGTATCGTACATCTGTCCGTTTTGCT
Organism: Ferrovaceae bacterium; assembly: GCA_027457225.1. Lineage (GTDB taxonomy): Bacteria > Pseudomonadota > Gammaproteobacteria > Burkholderiales > Ferrovaceae > JAJZRV01. Next base: position 8,160 of record DAIDTL010000016.1, on the reverse strand, counting down.
GAGCTGTAACCCATGCCGAAATTGGACAGTTCAGCGAACGCCCCTGGGCCTACTGGCACTACCGACTGGGGCTTGCCACCGCCAATCATGTTCCTCCCATGCCGGTACGAAGGCTTGAATGACCGACGTATTCAAGCCGCGCAGGTAAATTCTTTTCCCGCACAGCAATAACTCTGGCCTGTGCTTCGGCCGTCTAACAAACTCGGCTGGCGCTTTCAGGTTATTCCCATTTGGGTATCATATCGACACATAGCCTCCAGATACCCAGCCCCGATATGGATCTGATCAGATGTTGATAAAAAAAGTTCTTTCGTGCGATGGTCAAACGCCAAAGAATGAAGCAGGTGTTAAATCAATTTGCGTACTGTCGCCAGCGGAAGGAATAGCGTCAAGGATTGATTCGGCAATGCAATGAAATCATGATGCCGGTAGAAGTCTGCCGCCGCTTCGTCTTTTGCATCAACGACCAGGGCGTAGGCTGCAATATCCGAGTTGACGGAACGCTCCAGTGCGTCAGCCAACAGTGCACCACCGAGCCCTTGCCCCTTGAAGTCCTGATCGACGGCCAACCGCCCCATGCGCACAGCCGGAACCGAAGGGTAGCGTGGTAGTTTCTTGCCGATGGTTGCAGGTAGGTCAGACAGCAGCAGGCTTGCCGATGCCAAGGTATAGTAGCCAGCGATGCGCAGCTCACCAGTAAGGGCGACAAAGCAAGCCGTCACCCTGCGGCGAATGTCTTGCGTAACCTGCTGCTGAAAATATCTGTCCAACGCTCTGGAGCCGCTGTTGAATGTCGTACGATCGTGAGTCGCATCGAGTCGCGTGACGCGAAAGGGTGTACTACTCACGCAGCAGCTACCAGCTTCTTGCGGCGTGCGAAAGCGCGCTTAAGTGCTGGTGAAGCCTTTGGTGGCGACAATAGCGCCCGCGCGAAACATTCCTGATCGGCCAAAGACAATCGAATCACTTCGGCCTGCTCGATGGCTTGCTGTGCGGCCTCTTGCACTGCGGCCACCACGAAATCGGTCATGGTGCGTCCTTGAAGCTCAGAAGCCCGCTTGACCATGGTATGTAGATCAGGACTGATTCGGGCTTCAAGACGGGCGCTAGAAATGGCTTTTGACATGGCGATATCCTCCTATACAAATATTGTACGGCAGTTGGCCGTACCTATCAAGACTTTTTCAGAATACAACGGGCCGAGACGCGCAGAGAACTCTCAGACCGTCGTCCGATTCAAGAATCAACCCTTCAGCGCCTCCACCCTGCATACTTGCGATCTTGAAGAACGGTAGATCGCAAAGCATGTTGTTTTGCACCGAAATCTGACCCACCTTAAGGGGTAATTTGCATCGAATATTGACCCACGTGTGACACTTTCCTGCTCAATCTTTGAGCAGGGAGAATTAGGAGTGATTGACGTGGCGACATTGAGCATTATTCGACGCTGGCATCTGCGTGACCGCCTCTCTCTGCGAAGGATTTCAAAACGACTGGGCATTTCCAGGAACACGGTACGGCGGTATCTGCGTGCTACGGAAGCATCCTGGCGAGACGGAACCCGTCGAGTTTCCGGTCCGCCGCAACGTTCGCGCCCCGGTACGAGGCACCCGTGAACTGCGGGTCGTCGTCCCATGAGCCGCCACGCAGGACGCGCCAGGTGCAATCTCTTTCCGTCCAAGCACTGCCATCCCCCGGCGCCCCCGCGTAGCTATCGTGATAACAGTCCTCGGTCCATTCCCACACATTACCGCTCATGTCATACAACCCAAACCCATTGGCTTGCTTCTGACCCACCGCATGCGTGCGGTTGCCACTGTTGGCTTTGTACCACCCCAAGGCATCCAGATCATTGCCGCCACAGTAGGTCTCCCCATTCCTGCCTCCCCGGCATGCGTATTCCCATTCCGCTTCGCTCGGTAACCGGTAACGCTTCCCGGTCTTGTGACTCAACCAGGCCGCATAGGCCTGTGCATCCTGCCAGGTTACGCATGTCACCGGATGATGGTCATCCTGACTAAAGCCCGGATTACGCCAGTTTCTGGCAGCATCATCGATCCATTCTTTACCATTCCAAGCATGGCAATTGTCTCCCGCATCATAACCAGTGTCCTTGACAAACGCCGCAAACTGCCCGCGCGTCACTTCATATTTCCCCATCGCAAAAGGCTTATCAATATGAACACGGTGCACAGGACGTTCGTCGTCAAAGCTGCCCACATCACTTCGGGGAGACCCCATCTCAAAACGCCCCGCCGGTATCACCACCATCTCCGGACATTCTGCACAGTCCCGAATAACCTGACCCGGTTGCGACCCTCCCTGTTGCCGCTGCGCTACCTCCCCCTCCACAGCCTCCTTCCTGCTGCGCGCTTGCGCGCGTAGCCCCTCATCCTCCTCACTAAACGGGTTCTTCTGCGCATAACTCTCAAGAAACCGTCCCCACGCCGTCACCAGCAACTCCGGCCCCACCTGCAACTTCTCAATCCGATCAAAGTCCGCCTTCATCTTCTCCTGCCATTGCGCCCACTCCTTTCTCACCTTCTCCTGCTTCTTGATATCCTCGAGGCTTACCCCTCCTCCCTCTGGCACCGGCTCCAAACTCACCACCTGCGCGGGCGTGCCGGGATGGAAATAAAAATCACCCGTCAGCGAAGAGTTGTCCCAAGGTATCTGGGTGTCCCCGCTCTTGCTCTCCACATTGGCACGCACCCGTTTGAACACGGATTCCAGCGCCAGCCCCGGTTCGTTGATCTGTTTGAGGAGTTCCTGCGTAAATAAACTATTCTTACCTTCCCCATCGGTGGCGGTCCTTCCAGGGGCTGTGGAGTACACAATGTATGTCCCTTTCGGCGCATCCATTTGCGCAAGCCCTCCGCCAATTTTCCGGAAATGATGTTCAAACGGATTGTTGCGACAAGCATCCAGTATCACAATGCTCAAGGTGCTGCGAGAAAGCTGTTCCAGAACAGTGTTGACACCCACGCTTTCTGACGACACCGAGGACTCCGATTCGATTTCGGCATCCACAGGAATGATGTAGTTCTTCCCGTTAACCTGCACGCCGTGCCCCGCATAAAAAAACAATGCCACCGTGTCCGTGCTGAGCTTGTATCCAAATGCCGTGATGGCGCGATTCATTTCTCTCTGCGTCGCATTGGTGAGTTCGATCACCTCGAATCCAAGATCGTTAAGCGCAACTGCCATGGCCTGCGCATCATTGACTGGGTTTTTCAGAACCCCCGCGCCACGATATTTCGCATTCCCTATCACAAGCGCCACCCGCTTCTGCGCCTGGCCATTGCCCGCTTTCACACTCAGCGTGCGCTGCATCGCTTGAGCTGAGACACTCATCAAAATGCCGAACAGTATGATGCCAATAATTCGTAGCGGCTTCATTCAGACCTCATCGATCATTTCCTGGAAGTTGGGTGTGTCCTCAAAACACAATGCAGGTTCTCCCCCCTGATCTGCCGTATTACCCAGGATTCAGGTCTCGCGCAATCATGGGTCCATTCTTTCACTCTGTTTTGCCACTCAATTCCGCCGGACCCACCCTGCTCTGGGGATTTGGTTTGTCACCTTCCCCCCAGATTCACCACCTGCACCCTTCGGTTAATTGCACTCTCCGGGTTCGCGGTATCAAGGAGCCTGGTGCGTCCGTAACCCTCAACTTGCAGTCGAGAAGCCTCGATTCCACCTTCCCGCGTCAGGTAACTTGCCACCGCTTTGGCGCGTGCCAGGGATAGTGTCATATTGTAGGCATCAGATCCGACGGCATCGGTATGCCCCCCCACAAGAAAGTGCGAAGTGTTGAGTTTTGGGTTGGCAAGCGCTTTGCCAAGAGTGTCGAGGATGATCATGGCATCGGGCGTGAGAGCAGCGGAGGCATATTCGAAATGCACATCCAGGTCAATGCTAGGAGATACCGGCACCGGCACGCGTTGCCCTTCGACGCTAATGCCCCGGGCTTCATCAGGACCACCGGTGCTCGGTACGAGGCTTCTCGCCAACGGCTTGTCGTCGGAGCGCGTGAGCTGGTTGACGAAGTCATCCACAGAAGGGTGGGAAGCAAGGGGTTCCCGAGCCGTTGCAGGAAACACAACCCCTAACAGGACAGCCATCAGGACATACAACTGTATCCTGACGACACCGCTTGGCTGGGATGCCGGATGAAAAGCGACGTTCATGATAGGTCCCTCCGCTTCACTATTTTGGTTCAGTCTTCAAAGTGGCCGTTGCTGCCGAAATGACACGATTTCCCACGCTGTGCTTTGGGTGCACCAGAAAAGCCCGGCGAAAGGAAGTAAGATATTCGCGGTCAGTTGCCTTTTCCGGTAACTCATCCTCAAACAACGGGCTCGCGGAAGCGACCACCACCACGATCTCATCCCCGAAAGGCTTGCCGATACGATAGACCGGCTGACCGTTAGCACCCCCCCCGAACGTGAGCGTGGTATGCGGCGGCATGGCTTTCGGAAAACGCCCCTCAGGCCAGGCCAACTGCGTCGCTTCACCACTGGCCTGAAGGTAAGTGATATAGAGGTAGCTCGGGTAATCGGGTGTGACCACTTCGATCGTGAGCGAATCGCCCTCGCGGAACTTGCCCCCAGGTGAATCTCTCAGGCGCACGACCGGTCCGTTTTTCTTATCGAGAGCCTGGTCAAAGCTAAGAAAGACTTCGCACTGGGGCCAGGGTCGCAGCGCCACATCCCCTGAGAGCCCAGCCACACCGGGCAACCCGGAAAGATCGGAACGGAGTCTGGCGATATCTTCCGCTGAGCCTGCAAAACCGGCTATTTGTACTGTACGGTCAGCCCTCACGTGCCCTGTCAGGCGCGCACACTGCACAAGACGCAGGCGCTCAGACACGGCAGCTTGAATTTCGTCCGGCGAAGGCACCGGCTGAGGCACGGGCGGGACGACCACCACCGGTTGCGGGGGTGATGGTTCCGGCTGGGGAGTAGGCACGGGCGGGACAACCACCACCGGTTGCGGGGTTGGTTCCGGCTGGGGCGATGGGACAGTTGGTACGTTCATGACATAATAGCGATCCGCATGGGCCTTCAGAACCCGGTAGGACGCCCATGCAAAACCGCCATCCCCCCAATCGGTACCCCAAGAGTTGAACAACTTGAACGCCTGGCGTCTTTCGTCGTAGCCCACCAAGACCAAGGCATGGCTCCCGGTGCGGGGAGATGTCACATCGTCGTACACCGTATCGCCTTTCAGGTCATTGAAACTGTCGGAGATATCGAGGCCGAACACCACTGGATTGCCGGAAGCCAACTGTCCTTTCACATCATCCAGCTTGGAGGGCTCGATAGCGCGCCAGGATTTGATCCTGTAATGGCCGGCGTCTTGTCGGACTTGTTGATCAGGTCTAAGGCTGCAGTTATCTGCTGAGTATGGAAATTGAGACAGCAGCGGCACGCCTTCATGCTTGATCAGATCCAGAGCATCGGAAATAGCCGTCCCTGCCTGGCAATCTCCATTCGGATGCAGCCGGTTGTAGATATAGGCTGGGCTAAATACCTGCTGCTCCGTCGCCAGGGCTTCCCCCGGATGATTGCGTCCTTCATAGTAACTACGCAGCGCATAGCCTGTAGCCCAAGCGACGCAGGAACCCTGTTGGCCCTGGTTACCAGGTGTCGGGAAACGACCGGAGAGATCCACATGGCCGGGTAAATACGCCCGGAAACGGGGTACGGTCGGAAAACTCTGGTAGACCGCATCCGATTCACGTATGTATCCCGTGCCGTGTTGATGGCTTTCTTCAGCACCAGCCGACCCAAATACCAGGCTCAACATTAGCGCTCCACCGCACGCGATTGCCGAGCCTCGACGGGAGCGGTACGTCATGCTTGCCTTCAAACGACTGTCCGTCATGAAAAGCATCATTTGGCTGGCCCAGAATCATCCACTTCCTGCCAGCGCACCTGGGTAGCCCCATAATCAGCGTCCAGTGTTGGCAATTGCCCTTGAGCCAAGGCAGCACGTATAGCATCCACATCCGGCGCCTTGGCCTGTTCCACTACCAGCAGTTCCCCCGCTCCCGCCGGACCCACCGCCTTGAACTGCCAGCCCTTGTGTGGCAAGACCATATCGCCGGACACCACCTGGGCATTTTCGTCCAAAGCGTTCGGAAAAATCAGCTCAAATGCATGTCCATCCGTATTGGCCTGCAAGACCAGCAGGTAGCCGGGACGGGGCGTGTGTATGTGCAGTACCAGGGTGTCCTTGCCTATGTGCAATATCGGCTTATCGCCCGTGGCCTGCACCGCCCAGGCCGGATTGGCCCGGGCCAGCACCTGAGCCAGCATGGCTCGGGAATCGGAACGACAAACACCCACAATCAATCCGGTAAGGGCCGCCGTCAACAGCAGCACGGCCACCAGCACGGATCCCTGTTGCCGGTGAAATGGACGGGCATGCAAAACGGCTGTTGTAAGGATCATGGCGGCTTCCTCCTTCCCTACTTTCAATTATTGTTCAAACCGCCACCTCTTGCACGCATGCCAAAAGAGGTGGCGGGCACTGCGCTCATCATGACGGCCCGTGGATGCCTGCGTACGCCTGGCCTATCCATGGACAGGCCAGCTCAGACAGGGGAAGGCATACTGGCGAGACGGAACCCGTTGTTGTTCCGGTTCGTCGCATTGTTCCTGTTACGGTTCGTGGCACGCGTGTTCTGCGGGTGGTTGTTCCATGAGCCGCCACGCAGGACGCGCCCCTCAGGCAGGCCGTCAGGCTCCCACGTCGGGTCGAACCACCCACCGCGAAAGAGGGCATGGCGGGCGTGAGCTATCCACGACGACACCCGTTGATTTATCTCCTGGTCAACGACAGTTCCGGCTTTCCAGCGGGCACGCAATCCTCGCAATCTGTTGCGGAAACGTCGGACATTGTCATCTGGCAAACGGCGGACTCCGTTGGCACGCAGTACGTAGCCAAGAAATGTAGCGTTATTGCAGGTCGGAACAATGAAAGTTTTTTCCGGGTGCATCACCAGGCGCCGCCTGGAAAGAAATTCTTCGATACGAGTTCGCCATGCATTGAGCACTCCCGGATCATCGTGAAATAAAACGAAATCGTCCACATAGCGCAGATAGGGCGCGCGCAGCACTTCTTTCGCGAAGTGGTCGAGACCATCGAGAAAAATGTTTGCAAACCACTGGCTGGTGAGATTGCCGATGGGAAGGCCTCGTTTTCTCGAAAAAGGGGTAAATAAATCATCTCCCTGAAAGTACAGGTTCACCGGTTCCTGCGGGTTTGAACCATCGATAACAGCATCCATCAGTGCCAGGGTTCGTGTGCAGGAGATGCGGCGTCGAAAATCCGTCTTCAGTATCTCGTGGTCGATGGCCGGGAAATATCGATAGATGTCGGCGCGCAGTACGTAAGCATAACGGTTGCGGTACTGTGCGTAACACGCCACGGCCCGGTGCGTGCCAAGGCCTTTCCGGTTGGCATAACTGTCTGAGATAAAGCCCCTTTCAAAAATCGGGCCTACTACCGCACAGAGCGCGTGGTGTACTACCCGATCGGCAAAAGGCGCAGCAGAAACCAGGCGCGGCTTTGGATCATGTACTGCAATCTCCACATAGCGCCCCGGCCGCCAGCGACCTTCGTATAATTTGCGTTCCAACCGGACCAGCTCCTTTTCCAGATTGGCCATGAAGACCGCAGCGCCAGGCTTGCACCGCTTCCCTTGAATGGCTACGCGTGTCGCTGCATGCAAAGCTGCGAATGTGGCGATTCGATCGAACAGTTGGTCATGTTTCCTGGGCATGACTCGCCTTTCTCCAGCCACCTACCATGCGCCCGATTTCTTCCAGGTACCTGGCAGCAAATTCATAGCGACGGGCATCCAGAAAGCGCAGGTCGTGGGTTACCCGAAACAGGAATCGAAGCTTCTCCAACCCCTGGTTCACGCGCACCAAGATGGGAGCACGATTCTTTGTGTAAGCTGCCTCGATCAAACCTTCCAATACCTTCGGCACCGTATTCCGAATGCGATCCCCAAGCAGGAATTTCTGTGAACGCGGAAATTTTTCCACCGTCGGGATCACCCACAGCACAAACTGGTCCATCTTCTCCAGCAGCGGTGCGGATTGACTGTGCCCCATATCCATAGCGCCCGTGCAGGGGGCGTCGCCC
>DAIDTL010000015.1:12531-12839 GCA_027457225.1 Ferrovaceae bacterium | reverse complement strand
ACCATGCGCGCCTCGATTTTGGTACTGGGGCCATTGCTGGCGCGTTTCGGGCATGCGCGTGTTTCACTGCCAGGAGGTTGTGCAATTGGCGAGCGGCCCGTGGACTTGCATATCAAGGGCTTGCAGGCCATGGGGGCACGGATCGAAATCGAACATGGGTATATCGTTGGGGAAGTTGGACGCCTCAAGGGAGCGCGTATCTTCATGGATACGGTGACTGTGACGGGTACCGAAAATCTGATGATGGCTGCGGTACTGGCTGAAGGAACCACCGTTCTTGAAAATGCTGCCCGTGAACCCGAAGTGGT
>DAIDTL010000015.1:0-12521 GCA_027457225.1 Ferrovaceae bacterium | reverse complement strand
ATCTGGGCGAGTGCCTGATCAGCATGGGGGCGCGTATCAAGGTACACGGCACCGACGTTATCACCATTGAAGGGGTTCAATTCCTCCATGGGACGGAATATGCCGTCATGCCGGATCGCATTGAGACGGGGACTTTTCTGGTGGCAGCAGCTGCTACGGGAGGGAATGTGCGCCTGGTCGGCGTGCGTTCTGATACCCTCGATGCGGTATTGGACAAGCTCATTGAAGCCAACGCCTCTATCGAGTGTACCGCGGATCAGATCCGGATTCGCATGCGCGGACCCAATCATGGTGTCAGCCTGCGTACGGCGCCCTATCCTGCTTTTCCTACGGACATGCAGGCCCAGTTTATGGCGATGAATGCCGTGGCACAAGGAACGACGGTCGTTACCGAAACTATTTTTGAAAACCGTTTCATGCATGTGCAAGAATTGCGTCGACTGGGTGCCAATATCGAAGTGGAAGGCAACGCGGCCATCATCCGGGGAGTCGAAAAATTGGAGGGTGCTACGGTCATGGCCACCGACCTGCGCGCTTCGGCAAGTTTGGTCATTGCAGGATTGATTGCACATGGCGAGACCGTGGTGGATCGTATTTATCATTTGGATCGCGGCTATGAAAAAATCGAGCAGAAACTCTCCCAATTGGGAGCGGGTATCGTTCGTCGTTCCGTGGAGGAGGTGTGATGATTTCCGCTGAAGCCCTGGCAGCTACAACCTCAGCAATACGGTTTGAAGGCGTCACCATTGCTCTTTCAAAAGGCAGGATTTTTGATGACACTGCACCCCTGTTGAAGGCGGCAGGTATTACGCCTTTGGGTGACCCCGAGCATTCCCGTCAATTGATCCTGCCCACCGACCACCCTGATGTCAGGTTGGTTATCGTTCGGGCGTCAGATGTCCCTACCTATGTGCAATATGGCGCTGCAGACATCGGAGTGGCCGGCAAGGACGTGCTGATGGAACATGGCGGTAGCGGGTTATATCAGCCGCTGGACCTGCAGATCGCAAAATGTCGGCTCATGGTGGCTGTTCCCCAAGGGTTTGATTATGCCGGTGCGATTGGCCGGGGAGCACGTTTACGGGTTGCAACCAAATATGAAACCACGGCCCGCAACCACTTTGCCGAAAAAGGCGTGCATGTGGATCTGATCAAATTGTATGGCTCCATGGAGCTGGCGCCCTTAACCGGATTGGCGGATGTCATTGTAGATCTGGTCAGTAGCGGTAACACCCTCAAGGCCAATCGTCTCGAAGCCGTCGAGGAAATCGCAGCCATCAGTGCACGACTGATTGTCAATGTGGCGGCCTGGAAACTCAATCGCGCCAGGATTGCTCCCATTGTGGAGGCATTTGCCAGGGGAGTGGAATTGTCATGAAGCTTCGTCGCCTTAATTCGGCCGATCCGGGTTTTGAAGTGGCCCTGGCGCAACTGACTGCTTTCGAAAGCTCGCAGGATCCTGCGGTGGATGAGGCTGTGGCCGGAATTGTGGCCGAGGTCAGGCAACGAGGCGATGCGGCGTTACTGGAATATACCCGTCGTTTCGATCGTTGGCAGGCCGCTTCTGCCGCTGCCCTGGAGATTTCTTCGGAGCAGCTGGAACAGGCTCTGGACGGGTTGCCGGCAACGCAACGCGAAGCACTCAGCGAAGCGGCGCGACGCATTCGACTGTTTCATGAGCGCCAGAAAAACGAAACCTGGACCTACACTGAAGCCGATGGCACGGTGCTTGGGCAGCAGGTAACGGCACTGGATCGCGTGGGGCTGTATGTTCCTGGCGGCAAGGCGGCCTATCCTTCTTCAGTACTGATGAATGCCATTCCGGCCAACGTGGCCGGCGTACGCGAAATCATCATGGTCGTGCCCACTCCTGACGGGTTTCGCAACGACCTGGTTTTGGCTGCCGCAGCTTTGGCCGGTGTGACGCGTGTTTTTACCGTGGGTGGAGCGCAAGCTGTGGCAGCACTGGCATTTGGCACCGAAACCATCCCTGCCGTGGATAAAATTGTCGGACCCGGCAACGCTTTTGTCGCAGCAGCAAAACGTCGTGTATTTGGCATCGTGGGCATTGATATGGTCGCCGGGCCATCCGAAATCCTGATTATTGCCGATGGAGGCACTCCTCCGGAATGGGTGGCTATGGACCTGTTTTCTCAGGCGGAGCACGACGAGCTGGCTCAGTCGATCCTGTTATGCCCTGATGCGGGATACTTGGACCGGGTTGAAACGGCCATCCATCAACTGATTGAAACCATGCCACGCCGGGCGGTTATCGAAGCCTCATTGGGAAAACGGGGTGCCCTGATTCAGGTGCGTGATCTGGAAGAAGCTTGTGCAATTTCCAATCAGGTCGCGCCAGAGCATTTGGAACTTTCGGTTGCGGACGGCGAGCGGTGGTTGAAGTCAATTCGTCATGCCGGAGCAATATTCGTGGGGCCATACAGCTCTGAAGCACTGGGAGATTACTGTGCAGGACCGAACCATGTTCTGCCGACCGGTCGTACGGCGCGATTCGCTTCCCCGCTAGGCGTTTATGATTTTCAAAAACGAACCAGCCTCATCAAGGTGTCCCGAAGCGGTGCACGCACCTTGGGCGCAGTAGCCCAGGTGTTGGCTGAAAGGGAGGGACTGGCGGCTCATGCCCGTTCTGCAGCATATCGTTCCGGAGACTGACTGTTGATGGACTGCATTCGCGAGGAAATCAGGGCGCTTTCTGCCTATGCTGTCGTCCCTGCAGAAGGGCTTGTCAAACTGGACGCCATGGAAAACCCCTATGTCCTGCCCGACGAGTTGCGGACAGCCATAGCGCACCGTTTGTCTGCCCTGGAGATCAACCGCTACCCAGAATCCAACCCGGAAAACCTCAAGACACTGTTGCGTCAAACCATGGGGATCGACCCTGCGGCAGCTATCGTGTTGGGCAACGGTTCCGACGAATTGATCCAGATGATTGCGTTGTCCGTAGCCAAACCGGGTGCAGTGATCCTGGGGGTTGAACCGGCTTTTGTGATGTTTCGGATGATTGCCACTTTTGTGGGATTGCGCTTTGTTGGCGTACCACTCAAAACTGACTTTTCGCTCGACGGGGCGGCATTGCTCTCAGCAATCGAGGCACATCAACCTGCGCTGGTCTTTCTGGCTTACCCCAACAATCCTACTGGCAACCACTTCGATCCGGTTGTCATGGAGGCCGTCATCCGTGCTGCACCGGGACTCGTGGTCGTTGACGAGGCTTATTTTCCATTTTCCAAACAGTCGTTCCTGCCACGCCTGTTTGCGTACCCGAATTTATTGGTGATGCGCACCGTGTCCAAATTGGGGCTCGCCGGGATCAGATTGGGTTTTTTGTCCGGGCCAGCCGAAATTTTGGAGCACATCGACAAAGTCAGGCTGCCCTACAACATCTCGGTGCTGGATCAAGCCGTAGCGCTTGAAGTACTGTCCCATAGCGCAGTGTTGCAGGAACAGGCGGAGCGCATCCTGCAACACCGCGCCATGCTGGCTGAACGGTTGGCAGCCATTGCGGATGTGACGGTTTATCCTAGCGATGCCAATTTTTTGCTGTTCCGCGTCGCCCAGGCATCGCGCATCTTTGACGGTCTACGGCATCGTGGTATATTGATCAAGAACTTGAGTGCCGCGCATCCGCTTTTGGCGGACTGTTTGCGTGTCACTGTGGGCACTTCCGAAGAAAACCGACGGTTTCTGGATGCGCTTCAGGATACCCTTAGAATGAACCGGTCATTGTAACCAGCGGATTAACCAAAAAACCTTCAGGCCATCCCATGCGATCGGCACAGATCACACGCAATACACTTGAAACCCAAATCACCGCAGACATCAACATCGATGGGTCAGGATTGTCGCGACTTGATACCAGCATACCGTTTTTGGATCACATGCTGGATCAGGTGGCCCGACACGGACTGATTGATCTCACGATACATTGCAAGGGCGACCTGCATATTGATGCGCATCACAGCGTGGAAGATATTGGCATCACGCTAGGGCAGGCGTTTGCCCAGGCCCTCGGCGATAAAAAGGGGGTGCGTCGCTACGGGCATGCCGTGATTCCCCTGGATGAGGCGTTGTCCCGGGTGACAATCGACCTGTCAGGACGTCCTGGACTATTCTTTGATGTTCCTTTCAGCAGATCACGTATCGGCGAGTTTGATGTGGATCTGTTCCACGAATTTTTTCAAGGGTTCGTCAATCACGCCCATATGACGCTGCATATTGACAACCTCAAGGGTCGCAACGCCCACCATCAGGCTGAAACAGTGTTCAAGGCATTTGGCCGTGCTTTGCGTGTGGCTGTTGAATTGGATCCCAGAATTGCAGGCTTGATGCCTTCTACCAAAGGTTCGCTTTGAGCGTTAGGTACCGGTCGTGGCCCATATTGCGGTAATTGACTACGGAATGGGCAACCTGCATTCCGTGGCCAAGGCACTGGAGCATGTGGCCCCCCAGGCTACGGTGGAAATAACCAGCGACCCTGAGCGGGTTAGGGTCGCTGAACGGGTTGTTTTTCCTGGGCAAGGGGCCATGCCGGACTGCATGCGCGAGCTGGATAAGCGTCATCTGCGCCAGGCCATTTTTGAAGCTGCCGCTTCCAAACCGTTTCTGGGCCTGTGTATCGGATTGCAGATGCTGTTTGATTCATCCGAGGAGGGTCCGACACCGGGGCTGGGAATTCTGTCAGGACAGGTGCGTCGTTTTCCGGAAGACAGAATGTTTTCTGCCACAGGGCAACGGCTTAAGGTGCCGCACATGGGCTGGAACGAAGTCTGGCAATCTGGAAAGCACCCGTTGTGGTCAGGAATCCCGGATGGAGCCCGCTTTTACTTTGTACACAGTTATTATGTGCAGGAACACGATTCTGCCATTGGTGCAGCAAGAACCTGCTACGGCTATGATTTTACCTGTGCAGTGGCACGAGACAATATCTTTGCAGTTCAGTTTCACCCTGAAAAGAGCGCTTTGTTCGGACTCACATTGCTCGGTAACTTTGTTCACTGGAAGCCCTGAGTATTCTCATGATTTTGATCCCCGCTATTGATCTCAAGGATGGCCGCTGTGTTCGGTTGCGCCAGGGCTTGATGGAAGAAGCAACTGTGTTTTCTGATGAGCCGGCGCAGATGGCTCGACACTGGCTTGAGCTGGGGGCACAGCGGTTGCATCTGGTGGATCTCAACGGTGCTTTTGCAGGAAAGCCGGTTAATGAACGGGCCATGCGTGAAATAGTGGACGAGGTGAACGGAGAAATCCCGGTGCAATTGGGTGGAGGGATACGCACCCTTGATATCATCGAGCGCTATCTGGACAGTGGTGTATCAGAAGTTATTATAGGCACTGCTGCAGTCAAAAACCCCGGGTTTCTCCACGAGGCCTGCGATGCTTTTCCCGGCCACATCATGGTGGGTCTCGATGCACGCGAGGGAAAGGTGGCCGTGGATGGGTGGTCCAAACTGACGGGGCATGAGGTAGTGGACCTGGCCCGGCGCTTCCAGTATTACGGCGTCGAGGCGGTTATCTATACCGATATTGGTCGGGATGGCATGCTCAGTGGAGTCAATATTCCGGCCACGGTTGCTTTGGCGCGATCGCTGACGATCCCGGTCATTGCCAGCGGGGGGATTACCGGCTTGGAGGATGTTCGGGCGCTCTGTGAAGTCGAGTTTGAGGGCATCATGGGTGCGATTACCGGACGAGCGATCTACGAAGGAACGCTTGATTTTGCGCAGGCCAATCAACTTGCAATGAGCTTGTCCCACCCTATGACGGGTGAGAATTAATTCATGGGGTTGGCCAAACGTATTATCCCGTGCCTGGATGTCAACGCGGGGCGTGTTGTCAAAGGAATTAATTTTGTTGGCCTGAAGGATGCCGGAGATCCGGTGGAGGTGGCTCGCCGTTATGATGAGCAGGGCGCAGACGAGATAACCTTCCTCGATATTACTGCCAGTTCAGACGGGCGTGGTTTGATCATCCCTATTATCGAGTCGGTTTCTGCTCAAGTTTTCATTCCGCTCACTGTGGGCGGTGGCGTGCGTGAGGTCGAGGATGTACGCAGGTTATTGAACGCCGGCGCAGATAAGGTCAGCATCAATACCTCGGCCATCCTGAATCCCAGGCTGGTTGCAGATGCCGCCGACCGGTTTGGGTCACAATGTATTGTCGTGGCTATCGACGCCAAACGCGCGGATACTGCCTCAGGTTGGGACGTTTTTACGCATGGTGGACGAAATCCCACAGGTTTGGACGCTGTGGCCTGGGCTGTAGAGTCTACCCGTCTTGGCGCAGGAGAGATTTTATTGACCAGCATGGATCGTGATGGCACAAAAGAAGGTTTTGACCTTGATTTGACCCGTGCAGTTGTGGATGCAGTGGGTGTTCCTGTAATCGCCAGCGGTGGCGTTGGAAATCTGCAACATTTTTGTGATGGGATCCTCCGGGGTGGCGCTGACGCTGTCCTGGCTGCCAGCATTTTTCACTATGGCGAATACACGGTGCGCCAGGCCAAGGATTTTCTGGCAGCCCAGGGGATAGAGGTACGCTTGTGACCACTTGGCTGGAAACCGTACAGTGGGACGATCAGGGGCTGGTGCCGGCAATCGCCCAGGACGCCAGGAGCGGCGACGTCCTGATGGTGGCCTGGATGAATCGCGAAGCGTTGCAACAAACAGTGGAGTCTGGAGAAGCAATGTACTGGTCGCGTTCGCGGCAGAAGCTCTGGCATAAAGGTGAGGAATCCGGACACTGGCAGAAGGTGCGTGAAGTTCGGTTAGACTGTGATGGTGACGTGATTTTGCTCAAAGTGGAACAAGTAGGAGGGATTGCCTGTCACACTGGACGGGCACGCTGTTTTTTCAGACGATTGGATAAGGGCGAGTGGGTGGAAACCGACGGGGTCCTTAAGGATCCAGATCAAATTTATCAGCGTTGAGGTTAAAAGTGGAAACCAAACACGATATTCTCGAACGTCTGGGTGTCATGTTGGAGGGCCGCAAAGGGGCTGATCCGACCAGTTCTTATGTGGCAGCCCTCTACAGCAAGGGGGTGGACGCCATCGCGCGTAAGGTGGGCGAGGAAGCTTTGGAAACCATTCTGGCCGCCAAGGACGGTGATAAACTGCACATCCTTCGCGAAACTGCAGATCTCTGGTTTCACTCTCTGGTTCTCCTGGCCCATTTTGAGCTGGCGCCTCGCGATGTCCTGGCAGAGTTGGCGCGACGCGAGGGGATCTCCGGGATCGAAGAGAAAGCGACGCGTGACCTCGGGAAACACCACCGTGAGTGATTGCGTTTTTTGCAGGATCAGCCGAGGAGAATTGCCCAGCAAGAAGATTTATGAGGACGAGGATGTCTTTGCGTTCCATGACATTCACCCGGTGGCCCCGGTTCACTTCATGATCGTTCCCAAGAAGCATGTGGATTCCCTGGTCCATTGCCATTCTGAAGATCAGGCACTGTTGGGTAAAATCCTGTTGTTGGCTCCCAGGCTGGCAAACGAGCAAGGTCTTTCCGACGGGTTCCGCACCATGATCAATACGGGTCGGGGAGGGGGTCAGGAAGTGTATCACCTGCATGTTCATGTGATCGGTGGTGGCAAGCCCCGGCCCATGACGACATTACTCAACGAGGCAAAGCGCTAGAAGCGTATTGGGAGGGAATTATTATGGGTGATCTATTTACCATTCAGCACTTGTTGCTGATTTTGCTGATTGTGGTGCTGGTGTTCGGTACCAAAAAATTGCGCAACATCGGTGCTGACCTGGGTGGCGCAGTGAAGAGCTTCAAAGAAGGCATGGCGGGCAGCGGTGAAGGCAAAGACGAAGAGAAAAAACCGCTGGAAGAAAAAACCGTTGTCTCCAATTCCGAGGTCAAGGCCCAGGAAAAGACCCACTCCTGATATGGAGCGGCAGGTCTTGCGTTAGCCCATGCTGGATTTCAGTGTTTCTGAAATAGGTTTGATCGGGGTGGTCGCCCTGATTGCCATTGGTCCCGAACGGCTTCCCAAAGTGGCACGGACCGCCGGGATTCTGCTTGGCCGGTTTCGGCGTTATGCGTTGTCCGTGAAGGCGGAAATCGACCGTGAAATCCAGCAGTCGGAATTAAATGAGCTTCACAAAAGAATGAACGAAGCGGCACGCGAAGCAGAACGGCAGGTTGCGTCTTCGTCTCAGGAAGCAGAAAAAATACTCAACAGCCCAGCAGTGCCGACACCGCCTCTGGATACTGCGCCCGACATTGGTACCATCACCGAGGTTCCGACTGCCCTGGAGGAGAGCCAACAATCCCAGCCAGTACTCATTCCTCCCGTTTCTCCGTTTGGGGGAGATCCTTTCAGCGTGCGGCCTGCTGCGCCACTGCGCAGCAAACCCATGGCGCCGCACCCCAAGTCCACGGCGGCTGATGATCTGGTCGGGCCGGAGGCCTCGTGACCGAAGAATCTGGCGCAGTTCAGGAATTCATCACCCACCTGGTTGAGTTACGCGGTCGCTTGATCCGGGCTGTGATGGGCGTGCTTGGGGTGTTTCTGTGCCTACTGCCTTTTGCCAATACGCTGTATACCTGGCTTGCCTTGCCTTTGCTGAGTAAAATGCCGGCGGGCGGGCACATGATTGCCACGGAAGTCACAACGCCTTTTTTTGTTCCGATGAAAGTGGCTGGCTTGATTGCTTTCTTGCTGGCGCTGCCCTATGTGTTGTATCAGGTTTGGGGTTTTGTAGCGCCAGGACTGTACTCCCATGAAAAACGCATGGCATTACCCCTGATCGTCACCAGTACCGTGCTGTTTTACTGTGGGATGGCTTTCGCCTACTTTGCAGTATTTCCCTTCGTATTCGGATTTATTACAAGCACGGCACCGCAGGGTGTGGAAATCATGACGGACATCGAGAAATACCTCGGGTTTGTCATCAACATGTTTCTGGCTTTTGGTCTTGCATTCGAAACGCCTGTGGCGGTAGTCCTGCTGGTAAAACTTGGCGTGCTGACCATCGCTCAATTACGGGATGCACGGCGTTATGTGATTGTGGGTGCGTTCATTCTGGGGGCGATATTTACGCCGCCAGACGCGGTTTCGCAGACTTTGTTGGCCATTCCGCTTTGGCTGTTGTACGAAATTGGAATCCTTGTTGCCAGCCGTATGGTATCGGCGACTACTGAGCCTCTTCCTCATCCAGATTCTTGATCGTCCCCTTGGGGCGTTTGCCGACGATGACGGTGAAAACATGCGCCTGATGATTGCGGATGATTTTGAACTTGGCATTTTGTTCTGGCTTGAGAGACGCAACCTGGTTGAGCATTTCTTGCGAGTCCTGAACGGATACTCCATTGACTTCCACCAGCACGTCACCGGGCTTGATGCCCGCCCTGTCGGCAGGACCGCCTTTCATTACCGCTGAGATCAAAGCACCCGAAGGTTTGTCCAGTCGGAATGATTCGGCAAGGTCTGGGGTGATGTCCTGAACTTCAACCCCAATCCAGCCACGCGTTACCCCGCCGGTTTTAATGATTTCTTCCATGACATTTTTGGCGATGCTGACCGGGATACTGAACCCGATTCCCTGGGAGCCTCCGGTTTTGGAATAGATCGCGCTGTTGATACCGATCAGGTTGCCAGCGGCATCCACCAGGGCGCCTCCGGAATTTCCCGGATTGATGGCGGCATCGGTTTGTATGAAATTCTCGAAAGTATTAATGCCCAGCCGGCTGCGGCCCAGGGCACTAACGATGCCCATGGTTACTGTTTCACCGACACCGAAAGGGTTACCGATGGCCAGTGCAATATCGCCCACCCTGACTTGTTCCGAGGTGCCGAAGGTGATGGCAGGAAGCCCCTTGAGGTTGACCTTGAGGACCGCGATGTCGGTTTCAGGATCGGCCCCCACCAGTTCTGCCTTGACCGTTCTTCCATCGGACAGGGCCACCTGAATCTCCTGGGCACCATCAATGACGTGATCATTTGTCAGGATATAGCCATCAGACAAAACGATGACCCCTGATCCCAGGCTGAGTTGTTGTTGGGTTTCGGGAGGCAGATTGTCCTAAAAAAAACGGCGCAGCTCCGGGTTATCAGGAAAAATGGATGGATGGCGTGAACGGACTTCCTTACTGGTAAAAATGTTGACGACAGAGGGCATGGCTTTACGAGCAGCGTCCCGGAATGACCCTGCGGGAGGAGCGCTGGATTCTCGCACGACCTCGTGAAAAGTGCCCAAAGCGGCTCTGTTGGGAAGCAGATCGTGCTTGAACAGGGTGGCGACAAATAGAACGCCCAGGCAGATGGTGACGGATTGGGCAAAGACAAGCCAGAGTTTTTGCATTAGATCAATAATCCCGGGAAGGACGGACAGTATGATCGCCGCCGCAATGCACCATAAATGTCCCGGACAGGCTGCAACCGTCTGCCGGGCTTAAGCTTTGGGGGGCATTCTGATAGAATACCCCCATTTGAAATCAGCAATATAGCTCAAAACAGGTAAATCATCATGAGTGAAGCACAATCAGTCCCCGGTCGCCGGAGGTTTCTTGTTGGCGCTACCGTTACAATCGGGGCTGTCGGTGTTGCCGCAATAGGCACCCCTTTCGTACTTAGCATGCTACCCAGCGCTCGTGCCAGGGCGGCAGGGGGTCCGGTAGAGGCAGATTTTTCCAAAATAGAGCCGGGAATGATGATCACCCAGGAATGGCGCGGGCAACCCATCTGGCTGGTCAATCGCACCCCTGAAATGATGGCGCAACTCGCCAAGAACACCGGACTGCTGAGTGATCCGGACTCCTCCGATTCCGAGCAGCCCGAATATTGTAAAAACATCAATCGCGCCACCACTGAGCACCCCAATTTATTTGTGGCAGTGGGGATTTGTACCCATCTGGGCTGTTCACCCGTGGACAAGATGAAAGTGGGTGAGGGCAGCGGGATGGGAAGCGACTGGCCTGGAGGGTTTTTCTGCCCCTGTCACGGCTCCAAATACGATATGTCCGGGCGGGTTTTCAAAGGGATGCCTGCCCCGCTTAATCTTCGGATCCCACCTTACTCCTTTCTCAGCAGTGCTCGATTGCTGGTGGGCAGCGACAAGAAGGGGGCCTGATCATGAAAGCAACCTCCCGCCTTCTGGACTGGATCGATGCGCGATTTCCCCTGACCTCAGTCTGGAAGGAGCATTTGTCTGAGTACTACGCGCCGAAGAATTTCAACTTCTGGTACTACTTCGGCTCTCTGGCCATGTTAGTGCTGGTGATCCAGATCGTGACTGGTATTTTTCTCACCATGAACTACAAACCGGATGCGCGATTTGCTTTTGCTTCCATCGAATACATCATGCGCGATGTGGACTATGGCTGGCTCATCCGTTACATGCATTCCACCGGAGCCTCCATGTTTTTTGTGGTGGTTTATCTGCACATGATGCGGGGCCTGATGTATGGTTCCTATCGCAAGCCACGTGAACTGATCTGGATCCTGGGCATGGCCATCTACCTCTGTTTGATGGCAGAAGCATTCTTTGGATATCTGTTGCCCTGGGGGCAGATGTCCTACTGGGGAGCACAGGTCATCGTCTCTTTGGTGGACGCCATTAGCCCTCCGGTAGCTTTGTGGATTCGCGGGGATTACGTTATTGGCGACGCCACGCTCAACCGGTTTTTTGCCTTCCATGTGATCGCTCTGCCTTTGGTACTGGTGATACTGGTGTTCATGCATATTGTGGCTCTTCATGAGGTGGGCTCAAATAACCCGGATGGAATCGAGATCAAGGAGAAAAAAGATCCGGTTACGGGGATTCCGCTGGATGGGATCCCATTTCACCCGTATTACACGGTGAAAGACATCATGGGCGTCGTGGGATTTTTGGCCGTGTATTTGGGAATTATTTTCTTTGCGCCGGAGATGGGCGGTTATTTCCTCGAAGACAATAATTTTATTCCCGCAGACCCCCTCAAGACGCCATTACATATTTCGCCCGTGTGGTATTTCACGCCGTTCTACGCCATTCTGCGAGCCATTCCCCAAAAGCAGTTGGGGGTGCTTGCCATGGGCGTTGCGGTTGTCATTTTCTTCCTGCTGCCCTGGCTGGACCGCGGTCTCGTCAAGTCCATCCGCTATCGTGGAAATCTGTTCAAGGCGGCACTGGGTTTGTTTGTACTGGCTTTTCTGATACTGGGATACATGGGGACACAGGACCCCAGTCTTTGGTATGTCAACCCAGTGTCGCGTGTTTGCGCTCTGGTGTACTTTGGGTTCTTTGTGCTGATGCCCATTTATACCCGGCTGGACAAGACCAAACCTGTGCCTGAACGGGTGGTCTGATAATGAATACCTTCTCCTGGAAGAAATGGATGACCCGATGGATGAGCGGTCTGTTGCTGGTGATGATTGGGCCTGTCGCGCTCGCCAATCAGGGTGGCGTCAAACTAGATCACGCTCCTATTGATCCTTCGGACAAAGCATCGTTGCAGCGAGGCGCGCAACATTTCATGAATTACTGCCTGACCTGCCATAGTGCAGAGTATGTA
>DAIDTL010000014.1 GCA_027457225.1 Ferrovaceae bacterium | reverse complement strand
TCCCGGTCGCACATCGTTGGCACCGGGATCTTGTGGGCCGGCCTTCGGCACCCGATTGAAATCGGTGAGCTCGTTGTTGAGCAGAAAACCGTAGCCTGGAACGAGAATCCCACTGCCCCATACTGCTTCCACCGTACTAGTGCAACTCACCACATTGCCCTCAGCGTCCACTACAGTGAAATGGGTGGTATGTGTCCCTTCCGGTTCCGGCCCCGAACCTGAGTCAGGCATTCGTTTTTCCACATCCATCGCATGCACGAGCTGAAGGAGATAATGCCCGTCCAGCAGACGCGCCACCGGAACGGGTGTGGCCGCCGGGTCGCCCAGCCAAAGCGCGCGGTCGCCCATAGCCAGACGCAAGGCTTCAATCGTGACATGGGTCGCGCTCAACTCACCCGCACCAAAACCTTCTGCGCGCCCCAGCGGAAAATGTTCCAACAGCCCCAAAGTCTGCAACAGTGCAAGCCCCACGGAGGATGGTGGCGGCATGGTAACGAGCGTGTAATCCTGGTAACGCCCGACCAGCGGCGTGCGCAGCGCCACTCGGTACCCGGCGAGATCTGCGAGCGTCATGCGCCCCACTCCGGCAGGCCCCAAGGTAGAACGTCGCTGGGCCGCTACAATGGCACCTGCGATTTTCCCCTGGTAAAACGCACTGGGACCTTCTGCGGCAATCTGTTCAAAGGTGTGTGCAAGATCCGGCTGACGCAACCAGTCGCCCGTTTGCAAAGGCTGACCCGCCCCATTGCGAAACAGGGCCCGGGTCTCCGGCTGGAGGGCAGCGCGCGAACTGACGAGTTCGTGCGCAAGATAGGGCGTCACCGCAAACCCCTGACGCGCGAGGCTGATGGCCGGCTGTAACACGGCCGCAAGCGATTTCTTGCCCCAACGACGCTGGGCTTCTGCAAATCCTGCCAGCGTCCCCGGTACTCCGACCGCAATCCCGTTGACGGAATTCTCCCCGAAAGTATGGTGCGCAAACTGATCCGCGGTTGCTGCGGCGGGAGCCACTTCGCGCGCATCGATAACCAGCGTTTCGTGAGTTTTGGCCAGATAGACCAGAATGAAAGCCCCGCCACCGATACCCGAAGATTGGGGCTCCACCACATTGAGGGCAAATTGGATGGCCGCGGCAGCATCCACCGCGTTGCCCCCTTGGTGCAGGATCGTTGCCCCCGCCTCCGCAGCCAGTGGATGCGACGCTGCGATCACCGTTTCTCCTTGCGCGTGAGCCCACCCAGGGCTCAGGAAGAGCGTCAAAGCGGTGAGTAACCTGCAGAAACGCGGCATGGAGTTATATTTTTTTACAATTTTAAAGCAGAAATAAAACACTTTATTTGCGAAAGGTCTGCTATCTTCAAATCGCAGACAGTGCAGTTGGGGTACTAGCCCTTTTAGACGGGCGGATCATCAGATCCGCCCCTTTTTTTGCTCAGCGTTCCAGTACCCACTTCAGGCTATCCAGTCCCACGCGATACAGATCGGTGATGATCTTTACAGTTACCTTATCCCGCTTGGCATTTTTTCCCGACGAAGATGAATTGTTGTAGGTTTCGATATCGAGACCAAATACCAGGGGGCCTGGCGGCATATCAAGACTTGGTGCGCCATCGGGATCCTCCAGGATCCCCCTCACATCAAAAGCCCCGCGCCATTCCACCACGGCGGTGCCCGGCGTTGCGCCCCTACTGACGCGCATCATGGCAGTGTAACGCGTGACGGGCCAGGGACTGGAAGTCACGTGGTAACGCAGTGTCATGTCCGCGTCGCTACGCTCGTCCAGGACATCCACTTCCTTGCCCAAGTCATCTTTGAAGACGATCGCCCGAGTAAGGAAATCCCGACCTTCATCGATGGATGAGCTTCTTTCCACCACAGAATTCCAGTGCGCTATACCGTCGAAATCGCCTATCAAGGCCCAGACTTTTGCCGGGTCAGCCCGGACAGTAATTGACTGGGATACCGTTTCGTGGAAAAAGCCTGGTTGAGGTGCCGCCAGTACGCTCGCAACCATCACCGACAATAGGATCGCCAGCGTCATTTTTTGAAATTTCATGAGTCCCCCTCCTGTTGATTGGGAACGCCTTTTTTGACGCCCGTCGTTTTTTTATGCCAGCGCTGCGCGCTACGCACTCCCCATAAGACATACCCCGAGCATGCGTAGATGAGAAAAAAAGCCCACAACACACGGGCCTGGTCCAGGGTGACGATCACAAACCCCAGCATAACCAGCAGAACGGCCCAGAATGGCACGCTACGGCGCAGGTTAAGGTCCTTGAAACTGTAGAACTTGACGTTAGAAACCATGGAGAGTCCGGCAAACACGGTGACACACCAGACAAGCCAGTGAATGTGAGACCCTTCCACCCCATAGACGGATTGCAGCACCCAGACCATTCCCGCCAATAGCGCAGCAGCAGCCGGACTGGGCAATCCGGTAAACCAGCGCTTGTCAGCCACATTGAGTTGAGTATTAAAACGCGCCAGACGCAGGGCTGCGCCAGCACAGTAGATAAATGCCGCCAGCCAGCCCAGTTTACCCATCCCGCGCAAGGACCATTCGTAGATGACGAGTGATGGGGCCGCACCAAATGAGACCATATCAGACAGGCTGTCGTACTCCGCCCCAAAGGCGCTCTGGGTACGCGTCAGCCGCGCCACGCGGCCATCCAGTCCGTCCAGCACCATGGCAATGAAAATCGCCTGGGCAGCCATTTCGAAGTAGCCATTCATGCCTTGCACAATGGCGAAGAACCCGGCAAACAGGGCGGCAGTGGTAAACAGATTGGGCAAGAGGTAAATGCCTCGGCGCCGCGCGGCGGTATCAATCAGGGGTTTGGGTGAGTCGGGAGGCAGCAACACGGTCAACCCTCAGGGCAGTTCAGGACTGTGGCCATTCGGCCAGGATGGTAGTGGTGGCCTTTACATTATCACCAATCGCCGCCCGGAGGTGAACCTCGGGAGGAAGGTACAGATCAACACGGGAACCAAAGCGAATAAAGCCATAACGCTGCCCTGGCTGGAGCACGTCACCCCTGCCGACGTAACACAGAATACGCCGGGCAATCAGACCGGCCACCTGCACACAAGTGAGGCGCCTCCCGGCCGGGGTTTCCAGCACAATGGCATTGCGCTCGTTGACCTCGGAAGCCTTGTCAAGGTCGGCATTAAGAAACTGTCCTGGGTGATAGACCACTTGCCGGATCGTTCCAGCCACCGGACTGCGATTGGAATGTACATTGAAGACATTCATGAACACGCTTATCTTGACCGCCGGACGTTGCAGGTAGGGATCAGTACAGGCAAGCACCGCCACGATGCGACCATCCGCCGGGGACAATATCCACTGATCCCCCACGGGGACCGGGCGGGACGGATCCCGAAAAAATTGCAGGACAAACAGGGCGATGATCCAGAAGGGTAGCGCCCAAGGAAAACCGGCAACAAGCTGGACGGCCAGCGCCACAAAGCTGGCCAGACCGAGGTAGAACCACCCTTCGCGGGCAATCAGGGGGTGTGGGTACGGGTTCAAACGATCAGTTCTTGCTTTGATCAACCAGCTTGTTCTTTTTGATCCATGGCACCATGTCGCGCAACTTGGCGCCCACCTGTTCGATTTGCTGTTCTGCGCCAATACGGCGCATCGCATGCATGGAAGCGGCGCCAGCACGGTTTTCCAGAATGAACTCCTTGGCAAACTGGCCAGACTGTATCTCCTTCAGGATACGCCGCATCTCGGCTCGGGTTTCGTCCGTGATGATGCGCGGGCCGCGCGTATGATCACCGTATTCCGCTGTGTTGGAAATGGAGTAGCGCATGTTGGTGATCCCTCCCTCATACATCAGGTCCACAATCAGCTTGAGTTCGTGCAGACATTCGAAGTAGGCCATCTCAGGCGCGTAGCCGGCCTCCACCAGCGTGTCGAAACCAGCTTGCACCAGTGCAGTAGTGCCACCGCAAAGCACGGCTTGTTCGCCAAACAGGTCGGTTTCTGTTTCTTCACGGAAGTTGGTTTCGATGACTCCGGCACGTGCACCGCCATTGGCTGCCGCATAGGAGAGCGCGATATCTCGGGCCCGCCCGGTGGCATTTTGATGCACGGCAATCAAGCTGGGCACGCCACCGCCCTGTGTGTAGGTGGAGCGCACCAGATGCCCCGGACCTTTAGGGGCGATCATGATAACGTCAATATCGGCGCGCGGTACGATCTGACCGAAGTGGATGTTGAAACCATGGGCAAAAGCCAGAGCCGCTCCGGGCTTGATATTGGGAGCAATCGCCATGTTATAGACTTCGGGCTGCGATTCATCAGGCAGCAGGATAATGACGAGATCGGCACCTTTGACTGCGTCAGCGACTTCGCGCACTTTAAGGCCGGCAGCTTCGGCCTTTTTCCAGGAAGCCCCGCCAGCACGCAATGCCACCGTGACATCCACACCGGAATCCTTGAGGTTATTGGCGTGGGCATGGCCCTGCGAACCGTAACCAACGATTGTCACCTTCCTACCCTTGATCAGGGACAGGTCGGCATCCTTGTCATAAAACACATTCATGCGATTTCTCCAGTCTTCTCAATCTCAAACACGTAATACCCATTCGCCTCGACCAATTCCTGACGCGCCCGTGCGGACGGTTTCCAGGATCTGGCTGCGGGCGATGGCTTCCAGAAATGCATCGAGCTTGTCCCGAGGACCGGTCAGTTCGATAGTGTAAGTGCGGTCGGTCACATCAATGATCCGTCCGCGAAAAATGTCAGCCGTGCGTTTCAGTTCTTCGCGATCTTTGCCTTCAGCCCGTACCTTGACCAGCATCAGTTCGCGTTCGATGTGATTCCCTTCGTTGAGGTCGAATACCTTGACCACATCGATGAGTTTGTTGAGCTGCTTGGTGATCTGCTCAATCACTTCTTCCGACCCGCTGGTGACGATAGTCATGCGCGACAGCGTGGGATCCTCGGTAGGCGCCACCGTCAAGGATTCAATGTTATAACCGCGCGCCGAGAACAGGCCGGCCACACGCGACAGAGCGCCAGCTTCATTTTCCAGCAACAAGGAGAGTATATGCCGCATAGGTTGTTTGCTTTCCATGATTACAGATCTTCCGCACCCATTATCATTTCGGTAAGACCATGCCCCGCCTTGACCATGGGGAAAACATTTTCAGTCTGGTCCGTTATGAAGTCCAAAAATACCACCCGATTCTTTAGGGCAAAGGCTTCACGCAGGGCGGGCTCGACGTCAGCCGGGTTTTCAATGCGCACGCCAACGTGTCCGTAGCTTTCGGCAAGTTTCACGAAATCAGGCAACGCGTCCATGTAGGACTCGGAGTAGCGGTTCCCATGCAGGATCTGCTGCCACTGGCGCACCATCCCCAGATATCGGTTATTGAGGTTGATGATCTTGACCGGCAAATGGTACTGCTTGCAGGTGGAGAGCTCCTGAATGCACATCTGGATGCTGGCTTCACCGGTCACGCAAGCCACTGTCGCATCAGGATAAGCCAGCTGCGCTCCCATGGCCGCCGGCAAGCCAAAACCCATGGTTCCCAGCCCACCTGAATTGAGCCAGCGCCGAGGTTTGTCGAATTTGTAATACTGTGCGGCCCACATCTGGTGTTGGCCCACATCTGAAGTCACGATGGCATCCCCGTGGGTGACTTCGTACAGTTTTTCGACCACGTACTGGGGTTTGATAATGGCGCTGCTGTGGTCATAGCGCAGGCACTCACGCGCGCGCCATTCACCGATCTGCTTCCACCAGTCCTTGAGTGCCGTGGTATCGGGACGCACCGGTGACGCATTGATAAGCTTTTGCATCTCTTCCAGAACATCGGCGACGTTGCCCACGATTGGCACGTCCACCCGCACACGTTTGGAGATGGAGGAGGGGTCAATGTCCACATGGATGATGCGACGGGCTTCCGAATAAAAATGCTGAGGATTACCGATGACACGGTCATCGAACCGTGCGCCGACAGCCAGTAGCACGTCACAGTGCTGCATGGCAAGGTTGGCTTCGTAGGTCCCGTGCATGCCCAGCATCCCGACAAATTGGGGGTCTGTCCCCGGATAAGCGCCCAGGCCCATCAGGGTATTGGTGCAGGGAAAACCCAGATCCTGCACCAGATGGGTCAACTGCTCCGAAGCATTGCCCAGGATGACGCCGCCGCCCACGTAGACCATGGGTCGGCGGGCTTCCATCAGCATCTGGACCGCTTTCTTGATCTGTCCGGAATGTCCCTTGGTGACCGGGTTGTAGGAGCGCATGGAGACCGATTTGGGGTAGGTAAACTCGGCGATGTGCTGCGACACGTCCTTGGGGATGTCCACCAGGACCGGGCCGGGTCGGCCAGAAGCCGCCACATAAAAGGCTTTCTTGATGGTACTGGCCAGTTCGTCCACGTGCTTGACCAGGAAGTTGTGCTTGACGCAAGGCCGGGTAATCCCAACGGTATCCACTTCCTGGAAAGCATCCAGCCCGATGGCCGGGGTAGGCACTTGCCCCGAGATAACCACCATGGGGATGGAGTCCATGTGGGCGGTTGCAATACCGGTAACGGCGTTGGTTACTCCAGGGCCGCTGGTGACCAGGGCCACCCCGGTTCGACCACTGGCACGGGCATAGGCGTCTGCGGCATGCAACGCAGCCTGCTCATGGCGCACCAGGATGTGCTTGACCTTGTCCTGATTAAACAAGGCATCATAAATGTAAAGGACTGCCCCCCCGGGGTAGCCGAACACAAATTCGACACCCTCTTCCTGGAGGCACTGGATCGCGATTTCTGCACCGGTCAGTCGCATGGTTCAACCACCGAAAACCTTGCAGGTTAAAGGTTCCGCTCACTTTGGTCAAGGTTTGCGCCGGTATAGCGCCGGTTCACCCGGGACATGACGCCTGTCGTATCAAACAGTGGATTGGCAAGCAAAGCCTAGGGTCCTTTGCTACCATCTGCAAAATTCACCGGAGGAGTACCCCCTGGCTTCCCATCAGGAGTTGTCCGATTTCCTGGCTGAGGTTGAACGCCGTGCGTTCAAACATGCCATCTATGCGGTGCGCGACGAGGCGGCTGCCCTCGACATCGTGCAGGAAGCGATGCTCAAACTTGCCGAAAAGTATCACGCCCGGCCGCTGGAAGAATTTGGTCCCCTCTTCCAACGTATATTACAAAATGCCATCAGGGACCATTTTCGCCGCAATAAAATCCGTTCCTGGTGGACTCCCCTGGTCAGTAGCCTCAAAAACAGTGATGAAGACGACGACTCCGACCTGCTCGAGTCCCTGGAAGGAGCGCCCGATGGGCAAATCTCCCATAATCCCGAAAACCGGTTGAGCCAGAAGCAAATTATGGGGGAGATCGAGGCGGCTCTGAAAAACCTCCCTGCCCGTCAACGGGAAGCCTTCCTGCTGCGTTACTGGGAGGAGCTGGACGTCGCTGAGACGGCTGCCGCCATGGGTTGTTCGGAGGGCAGTGTCAAGACCCATTGTTCCCGTGCGGTCCACAAGCTGTCGGCCCTGCTTTCCGCTAAAGGCATTACATTATGAACGAATTCGACATCGCACAACGGATTGCGCGCCATCTTGACCAGGGGTTGCGCGAACTCGACCCTGCCATCGTGAATCGCCTCCGCGAAAACCGCTTTGCTGCCCTGTCGCAGGTCCCGGTCAAACAGCTGCGACTCATCACAGCCGGACATAACCAGGCGCACCCGAGTTGGTGGGAAGACCGTCATCCCGTCCTGCGCATGACCCTGGCAGCCCTGATGATTGCCCTCTCCATCATTGTCATTAATTACTGGCAACACGACCAGGATGCCGATGACGACAACGGCCAGCTGGATGCCAAACTGCTGGCCAGCGAGATTCCACCCCAGGCTTTCGCCCAAAAAGATTTTGGCGCATGGCTGCAAGAAACGCGCTGATTGTATGGGCGCTCCTGACTGCGCTGACTGCTTCTCCCGTTTGGGCTCATGAACCGGGCCCACGCTGGGACGCCCTCACTGCCGAGCAAAAATCCATCCTGGCCCCAGCCGAAAAAGACTGGAATGGTCTGTCGCAGCTGCAGCGCAGCCGTCTCATCAATGCCGCCAAGCATTATCCCCAACTGACTCCCGAGGAGCAGGACCGTTTCAGGGCACGCATTCCTGAATGGACTCGCCTGCCGCGCGAAGCACGCGAAACGGCCCGACAGAATTTCAAGACCTTCCATGCATTGCCGCCAGAAAAGAAAGAGGCTGTTAAATCCCGGTGGGAAGCCAATCAAGCCAATAACCCCGCTCCGGCGACAACCGTGCCAGCAGCCCCAACACCTGCTGTCCCGACCCGGTAATGCCAGCGCGCCTGCCGCTGCTGCCGCGCCTGGTCTGCATGGGATATGAAGCCTTGATCGTGGGTGGCGTATTGATGGCAGCCGGCCTGCCGTTTGTCATGCTGACCCACTATGAACATCATCCTGAATTTCGTACGGCGTACCAGGTCTACCTGTTCCTGATGCTGGGCCTCTATTTCAGTTATTTCTGGCACCGTTCAGGGCAGACCGTGCCGATGAAAACCTGGCGCTTTCGCCTGATGAATGCTCGGGGAGGGCTCCCCTCCTGGCCACGCTGCCTGCTACGCTACCTGCTGGCTTGGCCGGGCTTGCTATCCGGGGCCAGCCTGGTATGGGCGTTACTGGACCGCGAAGGTCAGTTTCTGCACGACCGCCTGCTCGGGTTGCAGCTCATTCGAGAATCGCGCGCTCAAGCATGACGTTCTGTCCACCAACCCAGTAAAAACGCAATCAGTAGGAAGGTCAGGCTGGGTGCCATCGTGCTGATGATGGGACTCCAGTTGTTGAGTTGACCCAGGTAGGAAAAGAACCGACTGGTCAGATAAAATCCCAGGCCGAGCCCAATTCCAATCATGATGCGAATCCCCACAACCCCTGAACGCGGCCGTTGCAGGGCAAAGGGCAACGCCAGCAACATCATCACCAGAATGGAAAACGGATAGAGCAGCTTGCTCCACTCGGCTATTTCAAATCGCACGGTCTGCTGGCTGTTATCGCGCAAATGGCGAATGTAGGCAAAGAGGTTCCACACGGACATCTGTTCAGGCTCCACCAGTAGCGTGGACATTACTGTGGGGGTGAGCACGGAATCCCAGAAGGCGTTGGGTTCGCGCTGGACCGTAACCCCGTTTTTATCGAACAGGGTTCGCTCCACATCGGTGAGTCGCCATTGGTGGTCTTGCACATAAAACGCCTTTTTCGCCGTGCTTATGCGCTTGAGACGACGCTCGTCATCGAAGTCATAGATGCGCAGGTCGCGTAGAGAATTGTCCGGCATCATCTCGCGCACATTGATGAAGCTGCCCCTGTCCTTGACCCATATCCCGGAGCGGAACTGGGTCGCAACAAAATTATTGAGCGCCTTGAGCCGCCATTGTTGTGCCGCCTCTTCTGAAATCGGCATGATCAATTCACCAAACAAAAATGCCGCAAGCACGAAAAGCAACCCTATCCGAATCAGCGCTGAGGCCAGCTTGTTGCGTGACATGCCGGACGTCCGCATCACGGTAATTTCTGAATGCGCTGCGAGGCTGCTCAAGCCATACAACGTGCCAATGAGAACTGCGATGGGAAACAACTCGTAGGCGTGACCCGGAACAGCAAGCATCACAAACACGAACATTTGCCAGAGCTGGTAACTCCCCTTGCCCAGATCGTTGAGCTCGTGAATCAGGTCGAAAAAGGAAAACAGGAATAACAGGGCCGCAAACACCAGGCTCGTGCTGAAAAGGATTTCCCGGGCCAGATATCGATTGAGCAGTCTCACCCGGGAATACCCCCTTAGAGCGTTTCTTTCAGTTGTTGCAGGATGGCCGGGTTTTCCAGGGTGGAAACATCCTGGGTGACATCCTCCCCTTTGGCGATGACCCGTAGCAGCCGGCGCATGATCTTGCCGGAGCGCGTTTTGGGCAAATTGTCGCCAAAGCGGATCTCCTTTGGTTTGGCGATGGGGCCAATTTCCTTGCTCACCCAGTTGCGCAAATCGGTGGCAATTTTTTTGGCTTCATCACCCACAGGTCGCGCCTGTTTGAGCACCACATAGGCCACGATGGCTTCTCCGGTCATGTCGTCAGGCCGACCCACCACGGCAGCTTCAGCCACCAGCGGATTGGACACCAGGGCCGATTCGATTTCCATGGTGCCCATACGGTGGCCAGACACATTCAGCACATCGTCAATCCGCCCGGTGATGGTGAAGTACCCAGTGTCCTTATCGCGGATGGCGCCATCACCGGCCAGGTAGTAGCCCTTGAGTTCATCTGGATAGTAGCTTTTCTTGAAACGCTCGGGATCGCCCCAGATGGTGCGGATCATGGCGGGCCAGGGACGCTTGACCACCAGAATACCGCCCTGGCCATTGGGCACATCGTGTCCTGCCTCATCCACGACAGCCACTTCGATCCCGGGCAAGGGCAAGGAACAAGATCCTGGTACCAGCGGTGTCGCTCCCGGTAATGGCGTAATCATGTGGCCACCAGTTTCGGTTTGCCAGAAGGTATCCACGATGGGGCAGCGCTCGCCTCCGACGTTTTTGTAATACCACATCCAGGCTTCAGGATTGATGGGTTCACCCACTGAGCCGAGGAGGCGCAGGCAGGACAGATCATAATTGCCCGGATGGGTAGCGGGGGCGGCGTTGGCAGCCTTGATGAGGGAACGAATGGCGGTGGGAGCGGTATAGAACACGCTGACCCGATGGCGCGCGATCATGTCCCAAAACCGGCCGGCGTCGGGATAAGTGGGCATCCCCTCAAACACGATTTCAGTGGCCCCCACGGCCAGGGGACCATACACGATATAGGTATGACCCGTCACCCAGCCGATGTCGGCAGTACACCAAAAAATATCGGCAGGTTTGATGTCGAAAGCCCACTTCATGGTGAGGGCAGCCCACAGCAAGTATCCTCCCGTAGCATGCTGCACGCCTTTAGGTTTTCCGGTAGACCCCGAGGTGTAGAGCACAAACAGCGGATGCTCGGCGCTGACCCATTCTGGCTCGCAATTGTCGGGCTGGTTGGCTTCCACGTCATGCATCCAGTGGTCCCGTCCGGACAACAACGGAATCGCGCTGCCAGTACGTTGGTAGATGATGACGTGCTTCAAGGCTTCACAGCTGCCCAGCGCCAGGGCTTCATCCACAATTACCTTGAGTGGCATGCTTTTGCCGCCACGCCGTTGTTCATCCGCAGTGATCAGCGCCGAAGCACCCACATCCACGATGCGCTCCTGGAGCGACTTGGCAGAAAATCCACCAAACACCACCGAGTGAGTCGCACCGATGCGGGCACAGGCCTGCATGGCCACGACCCCTTCGATGGACATGGGCATGTAGATGACCACCCGGTCTCCCTTCTTGACACCGAGCGCTTTGAGCCCATTGGCGAATCGGCAAACCCGGTGGTACAACTCCTGGTAAGTGATGCGGCTGACGGTTCCATCATCCGCCTCGAAAATAAGAGCCGTCTTTTTGGCGTTGCCGTTCTGCAGGTTACGGTCGAGACAGTTGTACGAAGCATTGGTGAGGCCATCTTCAAACCACTTTAAAAATGGGGGGTTGGACTCGTCCAACACCCGGGTAAAAGGTCGATGCCAGTACAGATTCTCGCGCGCCAGACGACCCCAGAACGCGTTGGCATCCTGTCGGGCTTCAGCACATAGGGCCTGGTAGGCCGCCATGCCGGAAATATTGGCCTGGGATACAAAAGCAGGGTCCGGTGGAAAGATACGATTTTCGTGGAGCAATGCTTCGGTAGTCATGAAACCTCCCTCTCAATTTATTCGTATTACGGTTCTCCTGCTCTTGAGACAGGCAAGAACCCGTCATTATAGCCGGTGTTAGCGATCCATACTCTTCTGTCTTACACAAGTGCTTTCAGGCACGTTCTGGTAGAGTCATGTTCTGGACTTTTTTGCCGGGAGTGCCTGCTGTGATTGCCATTCGTGAAGACGACCTCATTCAAAGTATTGCCGATAGCCTGCAATACATTTCCTACTACCATCCGGCGGACTACCTCAAGGCACTGGGTACGGCTTATGAGCAGGAACAGTCGCCCGCAGCGCGTGATGCCATTGCCCAAATCCTGACCAATTCGCGTCTTTGCGCCGAAGGTCAGCGCCCCATCTGTCAGGACACCGGCATCGTCAATGTGTTTCTTAAGGTGGGTATGGGGGTCCGATTTGAAACCAGCCGTTCTCTGGAAGAAGTCATCAACGAAGGGGTGCGGCGCGCCTACCTTGATCCGGACAATCCGCTGCGCGCCTCCATACTGGCTGATCCGGCGGGCAAACGCACCAACACCAGGGACAACACCCCGGCGGTCATTCATGTGTCGCTGGTGCCCGGAGAAACTGTGGAAATCACGGTAGCAGCCAAAGGGGGTGGTTCGGAAAACAAGTCCAAGTTTGTGATGCTCAATCCTTCGGATTCCATCGTGGACTGGGTTCTCAAGACCGTGCCCACCATGGGCGCTGGCTGGTGCCCACCGGGGATACTGGGTCTTGGCGTTGGCGGCACAGCAGAAAAAGCCATGCTGATGGCCAAGGAATCCCTGATGGACCCGATTGACATGGCAGCCCTCAAAACGCGCGGTCCACAAAACCGCATCGAGGAACTGCGCATCGAGCTGTTTGACAAGGTCAACGCGCTGGGCATCGGCGCCCAGGGGTTGGGTGGACTGTCCACTGTGCTGGACGTGAAGATTCTGGATTACCCCACTCATGCCGCCTCCCTGCCCGTGGCCATGATTCCCAACTGTGCCGCAACCCGCCATGTTCACTTTGTGCTGGATGGCTCTGGCCCGGCCAGCTTGAGTCCGCCATCGCTGGCTGACTGGCCGCAGGTCTCATGGCACGCTTCACCCAGCGCCCGGCGCGTGGACCTGGCCAAGGTCAACGCAGCGGAAGTGCAAAGCTGGAAACCCGGTGAGACCTTGCTGCTTAATGGCAAACTATTAACCGGGCGGGATGCGGTTCACAAACGGATCGCCGACTTGTTCGCCAAAGGAAGTCCCCTGCCCGCTGGACTCGATTTCAACAACCGCTTCATTTACTACGTGGGCCCAGTGGATCCTGTCCGTAACGAAGTCGTGGGGCCGGCAGGTCCGACGACGGCCTCGCGCATGGACAAATTCACCGACATGATGCTGGATAAAACCGGCCTGCTGGGCATGATCGGCAAAGCCGAACGCGGCCCCAGCACCATCGAGTCCATCCGCAAGCATCGGTCAGTGTATTTGATTGCTGTGGGCGGAGCCGCCTACCTGGTATCCAAAGCCATTCGCTCGTCACGCGTGGTGGCCTTTCCCGAACTGGGCATGGAAGCCGTTTATGAATTTGAGGTGCAGGAC
>DAIDTL010000013.1 GCA_027457225.1 Ferrovaceae bacterium | reverse complement strand
CTTTACGCTCTACAGCCGGGACTATTGCCATCTTTGTCATGACATGATCGATGCCCTGGAATCCGCCCAGCAAATACGGCGCTTTGAATTCAACGTCGTTGATGTGGATGCCAGCCCGGAACTAGAGGCACGTTTTGGAGAACGGGTTCCTCTTCTGATGGATGGGGAGCGCGAGATTTTTCATTATCATTTCGATGAAGCGTTACTGGATGCCGCCTTGCAGCACCGCGAACAAGATCGTCCTGCAAAGATGGCATAATTCATCTAGAATGCTGGTTTTACGGGCTTTTTGGCCCCCTAACCTGTCAAAAGGGCATCTTGGGATGCCCTTTTTTGCGTAACGTCATGAACCTGATCCGAAATTTTTCCATCATCGCACACATCGATCACGGCAAATCCACGCTGGCAGACCGCTTTATCCAGCTCTGTGGCGGCTTGTCCGAACGGGAGATGGAGTCTCAGGTACTGGATAGCATGGACTTGGAGCGCGAAAGGGGAATCACCATCAAGGCCCAGACAGCCTCCCTGCAATACAAGGCACGCGATGGTCAAATCTACAATCTTAATTTGATAGACACCCCTGGGCATGTGGATTTTTCCTACGAAGTATCGCGCTCGCTGGCTGCCTGTGAGGGGGCCGTGCTGGTGGTGGATGCCTCGCAGGGGGTCGAGGCCCAAACCGTGGCCAATTGTTATACCGCTATCGAACAGGGGGTCGAAGTCGTTCCGGTTCTCAACAAGATCGACCTGCCTTCAGCGGAACCTGAAAGGGTCATCACTGAAATCGAAGACATTATCGGCATTGATGCCCATCAAGCGTTGCGGGTCAGCGCCAAGACGGGGGAAGGGGTAGAAGACGTTCTGGAGGCTGTGATTGCCCGGGTGCCTCCCCCTCAGGGCAAGCTGCAAGCCCCATTGAAGGCCCTTATCATTGATTCGTGGTTCGACAATTACGTGGGCGTAGTCATGTTGGTACGGGTTGTGGATGGCGTATTGCGCCCCAAAGACAAGATTTTGCTGATGTCCATAGCAACCACCTATTTATGCGAACAGGTCGGTGTATTTACTCCAAAGTCCCTGCAACGGGAAAGCCTTTCGGCGGGGCAGGTGGGTTTTGTCATTGCCGGCATTCGCGAACTGCACGCGGCGCGAGTGGGAGACACCATTACCTTGGCCCAGAATCCGGCAACAGTGCCGCTTCCAGGGTTCAAGGAGATCAAGCCGCAAGTCTTTGCAGGTCTTTATCCGGTCGAAACAAACCAGTACGATGCCCTGCGCGATGCGCTGGAAAAACTCAAGCTCAATGATGCTTCTTTGCAGTACGAGCCGGAAACCTCACAGGCCCTGGGATTTGGTTTCCGTTGCGGATTTTTGGGATTGCTGCACATGGAAATCGTACAGGAGCGCCTGGAACGCGAATACGATATGGATCTCATCACTACGGCGCCCACCGTGGTTTATCAGGTGGCGCTGCGGGATGGGACCGTGGAGGAGATTGAAAATCCATCGCGTATGCCCGATCCCTCCAAAATAGAAGAAATTCGGGAGCCCATCATCAATGCCACCATATTACTACCCCAGGATTATGTTGGTTCCGTGATTACCCTGTGTAATCAGAAACGCGGGGTTCAAATTGACATGCAGTATTCGGGACGCCAAGTGGTGCTGACCTATGAAATGCCGCTCAACGAAGTAGTCATGGATTTCTTTGATCGACTGAAATCCGTAAGCCGGGGTTATGCCTCATTGGATTACGAATTCAAGACGTTCCGCGCTTCCGATCTTGTCAAGCTAGACATCTTGATCAACGGTGAAAAAGTGGATGCCTTGTCGCTGGTGGTCCACCGTTCCAGCAGTTTGTACCGAGGACGAGAACTGGCTGCCCGAATGCGCGAACTTATTCCGCGCCAGATGTTTGATGTGGCAGTGCAGGCTGCGATCGGTTCCCATATCATTGCGCGTGAAAGTATCAAGGCATTGCGTAAGAATGTTCTGGCCAAATGCTATGGTGGTGACATCTCGCGCAAACGCAAGCTGCTGGAAAAACAGAAGGCAGGAAAAAAGCGAATGAAGCAGGTGGGTAGTGTGGAAATTCCTCAGGAGGCGTTCCTTGCCATCCTGCAAGTGGAGAGTAAATGATGGACCTTTTTAAGCTGGGAGTTGCCGGATTGCTTTTCACGCTCCCCGTAGTCGTGTGGGATCTATTTTCAAAGCGTCCCCGAGGGCGCCAGGATCGCCATGCCGGGTGGGTTCAGACCGCGTGGTTGGTCATGCTGGTCTGTGCTTTCGGACTATTGCTCAAGGTCACCGGATTTTCAGAAATCCTGCTTGCTGCAAGCATGTTGACGGGGCTTGTGGTGTTATGGGACTGGTTGCGCAAACGGCGCACAAGGGACGTTCCGGTTGTTGCAGAAAGCGCCTGGCTGGAAATTTCAAAGAGTTTTTTCCCGGTTATCCTGGTGGTTTTTGTGGTGCGTTCCTTCATGTTTGAACCATTCAAGATCCCCTCCGGCTCAATGATTCCAACCCTGCGCATCGGCGACTTCATTTTGGTCAATAAGTACACGTATGGAATCAGGCTTCCGGTGTCCAACCATACCGTGATCGGTATCAATCATCCGCAACGTGGTGAGGTAATGGTATTCAAATATCCTGAAGATCCTTCAACCAACTACATCAAGCGGGTGGTAGGATTGCCAGGGGACACCGTGGTCTATCAAGCCAAACGCCTTACCATTAATGGTACGACTGTTCCAACCGCGGCCGATGGCTCCTTCAGTGATCTGGAAGATGCGCTAAGCTATGCAAATTTCGACCGCTTTCAGGAAACACTGGGCGACCATAAGCACAGCATCATCACTGTAGATCAGCAACCCCCTATCTTTCTGTCCCAGGTGCGAGACTTTCCAGACCGTTCGGCTTGTCTGTACAACGCCGATGGATTTGCCTGCAAAGTTCCTGTCGGGCACTACTTCATGATGGGAGACAATCGGGATCGCAGTTCGGACAGCCGCTACTGGGGATTTGTTCCGGAGGACAATATTGTGGGCAAAGCCGTGCTGGTGTGGATGAATTTTCATGACTTTAGCCGGATTGGTACGCTGGTTTATTAGTTCCCATGACACGCACTGACGATACGCGGGCACATGAGCTTGGTCGGCGGATTGGCTACGTGTTTCAGTCCAGTGCGCTGGCGCTTGAGGCACTGACGCACCGCAGCTATGCAGTAAACAACAATGAGCGGCTCGAATTTCTCGGAGACAGTGTTCTCAATCTGGTCGTGGCCCAGATCTTGTTCGATCGTCACTCCCAGCTGCCCGAAGGCGAACTGAGCCGTATTCGTGCAGGTCTTGTCAATCGGGAAGCCTTGCTGCAGATTTCACAGCAATTGCGTCTGGGTGAGTTGTTGCGGCTGGGGGAAGGGGAACTCAAGAGCGGAGGGGGTGGACGTCCGTCTATTCTGGCAGATGCTGTCGAAGCCGTGCTGGGCGCCGTGTTTCGAGATGGAGGATTTGCGGCAGCGGAGGCCGTGATTCGAAGCCTCCTGGCGCCCATGATGGACGCCATCGACCTCATCGCAACCCCCAAGGATGCCAAAACCAGTTTGCAGGAGTGGTTGCAAGCCCGGCATCGATCACTGCCACGCTATCAGCTGCTTGAAACCCGGGGAGAAGCCCATGACCAAACTTTTCGGGTGCTTTGCGTCGTGGATGATATGGCACTACGTACTGAAGCAGAAGGCAAGAGCCGACGAATGGCGGAGCAGCTGGCGGCACAGCTTGCCCTGCAGAAACTGCCAGGGGCGGGATCATGACGCACTGTGGTACCGTGGCCATCGTAGGCCGCCCCAATGTAGGAAAATCCACGCTGCTCAATCACCTCGTCGGTCAAAAAATCAGCATCACTTCGCGTAAACCGCAAACAACGCGAACGCGCATCAAGGGCATCGTGACACACCCGGAAGCACAGTTTGTGTTTGTTGACACCCCGGGCTACCAGACCCGTTACGGCAATGCACTTAATCGGGCCATGAATCGTTCCGTGCTCAGTACCCTGCAGGATGTCGATGTGGTCCTGATGGTGATTGACGCATTGCGTTGGAGTATCGCCGATCAGCAGGTGCTGGACCGGATTCCCAAGGCAGTTCGGCCCTTATTGGTTATCAACAAGGTGGATCAGGTCAAACCGCGTACTTTGCTATTGCCTTTTTTGCAGGAACGCGCCAAGGAACTTCGGTTTGATGCAGTGATTCCGCTCAGTGCCAAGCAAGATAAGGATTTTGATGGGCTGATGCAGGAAATTCAAAGGCGACTGCCGGAAGCCCCATTTATGTATGATGCCGATGACTTGACCGATAGTAATGAACGTTTCCTGGCCGCAGAATTCATTCGTGAGCAGCTGTTTCGCTTGCTGGGTGAGGAACTGCCCTATGCCACGATGGTGCAGATCGACCAGTATCAGCTGGAAGGTCGGTTGCACCGAATTCACGCTACTATCGTGGTGGATAATGACAATCAAAAGGCCATCGTGATAGGACATCAGGGAGAGAAGTTGAAGGCTATCGGCACCAAGGCACGCAAGGAAATCGAAATATTGGTACAGGGCAAGGTGCACCTGGAGCTATGGGTCAAGGTCAGGGGAGGCTGGGCCGATGACGAGCGTGCCTTGAGGCAGTTGGGATATGACCTCTGATCGCAGTCACGCGGTGTCCGAACCAGCTTTCGTGCTGCACAGCACGCCCTGGCGAGAAACCAGTCTGATCGTGGAACTTCTTACTGCTCACCACGGGCGCGTTCCCCTGGTGGCGAAGGGAGTTCGTCGGCCACGCTCTGCACTGCGGGGTCTCATGCAACCTTTTCAACCCCTATTGGTCAGCTGGTTTGGCAATGGTGAACTGCGTACCCTCAAGACTGCTGAATGGCAGGGAGGATTGCCACTGCTGCAAGGCAGCGCTTTGTTTTGCGGGTTTTACCTCAACGAATTGCTGGTGCGCCTGCTTGGGAGAGATGATCCCCACGTCGAACTGTTTCAAATTTACCAGACCGCGTTGGCGCGTTTGGCTGCTATTGAACCGTTTGAACCCGTGTTGCGCGCTTTTGAAATCGCACTATTGCGTGAATTGGGCTATGCCCTGCAACTGGAGCGCGAAGCGGATACCGGGGAACCTATTGAGGCTACGGTGCAGTACCACTTTGAGCATGAACGTGGAGCTGTTCGGGTCGGCGAGCCGAGTAGGAATACAGTACAATTTGCAGGCAAAACACTGCTCGACATGGCCCAGTCACGTTACGATGACCCGGTGACCTTGAGTCAGAGTAAACAGCTGATGCGACAATTGCTGGGGCATCATCTGGATCATCAGGACTTGCATACCCGGCGCATCATTCAGGAGCTACCGTCGCTGTGATTCAGTTGGGCGTCAACATTGATCATATCGCCACTTTACGTCAGGCGCGAGGAACCCGCTATCCCAGTCCGGTGCAGGCCGCACTACTGGCAGAATACGCCGGAGCCGATGCTATAACGCTGCACTTGCGCGAAGACCGCCGCCATATTCAGGATCGCGACCTGGAAATATTGCGCGAAGTATTGTCCACTCGCATGAATCTCGAAATGGCCGTGACGGACGAAATGTTGGCCATTGCCCTCAAGACGCGCCCGCACGATGCTTGTTTTGTGCCCGAACGGCGCCAGGAAATCACCACGGAAGGCGGGCTGGATGTGGTTACACATTTTGACCGTGTCCGAAAAGCTTGTCAGGAGTTGGGAAATGCTGGAATCAGGGTGTCGCTGTTTATCAATGCGGATCACGCGCAACTGGATGCGTCCCAGGCGGCAGGTGCCGCGGTGGTGGAACTGCATACCGGACACTATGCTGAGCTGGAAACCGAGGCGCAACAGAAAATCGAACTGGAACGGCTACGCATTGCTGCAGACTACGGTACTAGTCTTGGGCTACGGGTCAATGCCGGACACGGCCTCAACTATCACAACACACGCCAGATTGCCAGGCTGGCCAATATTCGTGAACTTAATATTGGCCACGCCATCGTGGCGCAAGCGTTGTTTGTGGGTTGGGAAACAGCAGTGCGCGAAATGAAGACACTTATTACCGGTGCTGTCGCAGTTTCATGATTATTGGGATCGGGGTGGACACAGTGCTGGTACGACGAATTCGGGATGCCCTGAATCGTCACGGAACCCGGCTCGCCAAAAAGCTCCTGACTCCTTATGAGTTGCAACGCTTCAATGCTCACGGCCAACCTGCCCGCTATCTGGCCAAACGTTTCGCAGTCAAGGAGGCGTTTTCCAAAGCCATGGGCACGGGAATTCGCAACCCAGTGACCTGGCGCAAGATCGGCACTGCTCACGATGAACAGGGCGCGCCAGTTATTGCCATGCATCCTGATCTGGAAGCTTTTGCTCTGGCCAGGGGAATTACGCATACCCATGTTTCTGTTACGGATGAAGAACAACATGCGGTGGCTTTCGTGATCCTGGAACGGCTGTGATTGGCCCGGTCATGCTGGATATCGTGGGCCTGCACCCTGATGGTGATGAAAGCGCCCTGATTCGTCACCCGCTGGTGGGCGGCGTGATTCTGTTTTCGCGCAATTTTGAATCTCCTGGACAGCTCGATGTTTTGACGGCAGAGCTGCACAATCTCAAACCGGAACTGATCATTGCGGTGGACCATGAAGGGGGACGGGTCCAACGTTTTCGCAATGGATTTACCGAATTGCCAGCAATGGCTGCTTTGGGCCTGCGCTTTGATACCGATCGTGCGCAAGCCCTCCGACTGGCTGAAGCCGTTGGATTTGTACTGGCCTGGGAGCTGCGGTTACACGGCGTAGATTTGTCCTTTGCTCCGGTACTCGATATTGATCATGGTCATAGCGATGTCATTGGTGATCGTGCTTTTCATAGAGACCCGGAAGTTGTTGCCCTGCTGGCTTCCGCATTACGCGTGGGGCTGCGAGGTGCCGGGTTTGCCGCGGTGGGAAAACATTTTCCTGGACATGGGTTTGTCAAAGCTGATTCACATCATGACCTGCCAGAGGATACCCGTTCCCTTGAGACGCTGAAGCACCTGGACCTCCTGCCATTTCAGCGCCTTATCGAGGCAGGGCTGGAAGGGATCATGCAGGCACATATTCTGTATTCAGCCATAGATGCACAACCCGCCGGCTTTTCATCTTTCTGGCTGCAACAGGTATTACGAGAAACTTTTGGTTTTGATGGCGTGATTTTTAGTGATGATCTTTCCATGGAAGGTGCTTTAGCAGCCGGACAGCCAATTGATAGGGCGCACGCGGCACTGGCTGCTGGATGTGACATGGTGTTGTTGTGCAATGATCCGGAGGCAGCCCAACAAATTGTGGCTGGTCTTGCCGGATTTCAATCTTCTCCGGACAGCCAGCGCCGACTGGCGCGTCTTGCTCCCTCAGCGTTGCCGTCCCTGGAGGTTGGCAACGCCCGATATCAAGACGAATGCGCGGTTCTACAAGAGATGTTGCCGTGAGTCTAGGTCACCATCATGGTCATTTTCATGTCAAACGCCCCAAGCTGCGGCATGCGGCGCATCTGCATCACGATCCTGCTGGCCATTCTCATCATAAGGAACGTTCGCATACCACGCGCACCATGCTGTGGGCATTTTTGTTCACGGCTGTGTTTGCCGTGGTGGAGGCCCTGACAGGATGGTGGTCCGGTTCATTAGCCCTGATTTCCGACGCGGGCCACATGGTCTCTGATGCACTTTCTTTGGGGCTGGGCACATTTGCAGTGTGGATTGGCAACCGCCCACCCACCCAACGCCATAGCTATGGTTTGCAACGGGCCGAAGTGATTGCTGCTCTGCTCAATGGGGTGCTGCTGTTAACTGTGATTTCGGCCATAGTGTACGAGGCTATCATGCGGATTAAGACACCGACTCCGGTCAATGGTCTGCCCGTCATTATCGTCGCCTTCTTCGGCATGTTGCTCAATGCAGTCAACGGATGGATGCTGTCGCGCATGGAGCAGGGCCTTAATACTCGCGCCGCGATGATTCATGTGATCGGGGATTTCCTGGGGTCTGTAGCGGCTCTGCTGGCAGGGATCATCGTATGGTGGACAGGTTGGATGCCCATTGATCCGATTCTCTCCCTGGTGGTGGCGGCACTCATGCTCTATTCTACCGTGCGCATTTTGACAGAAGCGATCCATGTGTTGATGGAGGGTGTCCCCGACACGGTGTCGCTGCACGAGGTAGGGGAGAAACTGGCCGCCATTCAAGGAATTCACTCGGTCCATGACCTGCATATCTGGACCTTGGCGTCAGGAATGCTGGCGTTGTCGGCTCACCTCGAACTTGATAGCCTGGATTCCTGGCCCAGGGTGCTGGAGCGAACCCAGAGCATGCTCAATGCAGACCATGGCATTGAACATGTGACCCTGCAGCCTGAAGTGCGGCACCCTGTCTGATCCAGATTCAAAACGCTACCATGCGTGCTGCCGCCCCATTCAATCCCGCTTGTCGACGCTGCGACCGTCTTGCCGTGTTTCTGGACGAGGTGTCACGCGCACATCCGGACTACTTTGCAGCACCAATTCCTTCATTTGGGGATCCAACCGCCTCCCTGCTGGTGGTGGGTTTGGCCCCGGGGTTGCATGGTGCCAATCGGACCGGTCGCCCGTTTACCGGAGATCACGCTGGGTTGCTGCTCTACGCATCGTTATTCGAGGCAGGCTTCAGCAACCAGCCTAATGGAGCCGATTCCGAGGATGGGCTGACGTTGCAGAATTGCCGGATTACCAATGCCGTGCGATGCCTGCCTCCCGCAAACAAGCCGCTACCTGATGAAGTCCGATGCTGCAACGCTTATTTGCTGTATGAGCTGATCAACCAACCCGCGCCGCGTGTGGTTCTGGCTCTGGGACAAATTGCACATCAGGCAGTGTTGCACGCGTTTCAGCTAAGGCTCAAGGACTACCCGTTTAGCCACGGGGCAAAATATGCATTGCCTTCAGGACAACACCTGGTGGACAGCTACCATTGCAGCCGCTACAACACGCAGACCCGCAGGTTGACGCCGGAAATGTTTGCACGGGTGATACGTGAAGCCAGTG
Organism: Ferrovaceae bacterium; assembly: GCA_027457225.1. GTDB lineage: Bacteria > Pseudomonadota > Gammaproteobacteria > Burkholderiales > Ferrovaceae > JAJZRV01. Next base: position 4,714 of record DAIDTL010000013.1, on the reverse strand, counting down.
CACTTTTGACCGATGTGGCGGCTTTCATGCCATGACGACGGATTTTGATATCGATGCGTTTCTTAAGGCCTTGCCCAATCAGCCGGGGGTGTATCGCATGCTGAATGTGACAGGAGAAGTCATTTACATTGGGAAAGCGCGAGACCTTAAGCGCCGGGTATCCTCCTACTTTCAGAAGACTCACGATAACCCGCGGACCCGGTTGATGGTGTCCCAGGTTAAGAAAGTTGAAGTCACGCTGACCGTGTCGGAGACTGAAGCACTTTTGCTGGAAAGCAACCTCATCAAGGGGTTCTACCCCAGATTCAACGTGCTTTTCAAGGATGACAAAAGTTATCCCTATATCCAACTGTCAGGTCATACCTTTCCGCAAATCCGGCTGTACCGAGGCGTCCTGGAAGGGCGGCACCAGTATTTTGGGCCCTATCCCAATGCCTGGGCCGCACGAGAAGTCATCAATCACCTCCAGAAGCTATTTCTCTTGCGTACTTGCGAAGATTCCGTCTTCAAAAACCGCTCGAGGGCCTGTTTACTGCATCAGATCGGACGCTGTTCGGCGCCCTGCGTCGGTGCCCGCTCGCGAGAGGATTATGCAATCGATCTGGACAATGCACGGCGGTTTCTCGGAGGGCATGAAAGCGAGGTGCTGGATGACATGCGTGAAGCCATGGAGCAATCTTCCAGTGCGCTCGACTACGAAACGGCTGCCTATTATCGGGATCGGGTCGCATTGATGCAGCAGGTCCTGTCAAAGCAGTCAGTGTCGTCCGCTCATGGGCGTGACGTAGATGTGGTTGCTGTGCATCAGGATCACCAGGGAGCAGCACTTAACCTCGTAATGATTCGCGGAGGACGTCATCTGGGCGACAAAACTCTTTTCCCGCAGAACGCTGAAGGTGCTGATGTGAAGACCATTGGTGATGCATTCATGGCCCAGCATTATTCTGACAATCCCATTCCACCGGTCATTATCACCAACGCACCACTGGATAAGGAGACCGTGGCAGCATTACTGAGCGAGCGTGCAGGGCGCACCGTGCACGTAGTTATACGCCCTCATGGCGAACGCCGCGCCTGGCTGCAAGGAGCAGAACAGAATGCCCGTTTCGCTTTGGAACAACAGCGTGCCCAGCGGACGGCCCAAGGCGCCCGGGTGGTGGCCTTGCAGGAAGCGTTGGGTCTTTCGGCCCCGGCAATGCGCATGGAGTGTTTCGATATCAGCCACACGTTAGGTGAGGCCACGGTGGGATCCTGTGTGGTTTTTGAAAATGGGCAGCCCTTCAAGGAAGATTATCGCCGTTACAATATCGGCGGGATTGCGCCCGGCGACGACTATGCGGCGTTGCGCGAAGTATTGGAACGGCGATATAAAAAACTTTTGGCCAGCGAAGGCAAACTGCCAGACTTGATCTTGATTGATGGCGGGCGGGGGCAGATCAACACTGCTGTCGCCATTCTGAATGAATTGGGGATGCGTGATATTTCACTACTAGGGATTGCCAAAGGGGAGGGCCGCAAACCTGGCCTGGAAGAGCTGATTTTTCCTGATGCAGGCAAAACCTTACGACTTCCAACGGATCACCCGGGGTTTCATTTGCTTCAGGCCATTCGTGATGAGGCGCACCGCTTTGCGATTACAGGCCATCGCGCGCGTCGCGGAAAGGCACGCGTTCACTCCACCCTGGAAGATATTGCCGGCATTGGCGCCAAGCGACGCCAGAAGTTGCTGGCCCAGTTTGGTGGGTTGCGTGGCGTGCAGAATGCCAGCATTGAAGATCTTGCCGCGGTAGCAGGTATCGGACTGACCCTGGCCAGCAAAATATATCAGCAGTTACATTGAACGGGTAGAATGCAGAACATGGTGTTCAACATTCCCAATATCCTGACGCTGGTCAGGCTGGCCCTGATCCCCCTGTTTGTGGGGGTGATGTATTTCCCAGACCACTGGCTATCCGTACCGAACGCGGGCCTCACGGCAGCCGGCATTTTCGTGGCAGCTGCTATTACCGATGCATTTGACGGGTACTTGGCGCGTAAATGGAACCAGACTACGGCGTTTGGGGCGTTTCTGGATCCTGTGGTGGACAAGTTGATGGTGATGTCTGCGCTGATCGTTCTGGTGGACTTGCAGAGGGTACCTTCTGCCATAGCACTGGTGATTATTGGTCGTGAGATAGCCATTTCAGCCTTGCGGGAATGGATGGCTCAAATCGGAAAAAGCGCCAATGTCGCAGTCTCCACCCTGGGCAAGATAAAAACGACCGCCCAGATGATTGCAATCCCATTCCTTCTATATGACAAATGGCTATTCGACGTTATCCCTTGCCACTGGATCGGTTCCGTCGCATTGTGGATTGCCGCCCTGCTGACGCTGGTATCCATGGTTTACTACCTACGGGTCGCGATGAAAGTGGGTGCTGTTTGATTTGACGGGGCGTCATCGCTCCATTAAAATGTCGGACTTCGTTGCGGGAGTAGCTCAGTTGGTAGAGCGCAACCTTGCCAAGGTTGAGGTCGCGAGTTCGAGACTCGTCTCCCGCTCCAATTCCAGGGGAAAATGGCCGGAACATTTTCTCTTTCCAGTTTCCAATCCTTGTGTTCGCACTCTATGGCGGGGTGGCAGAGTGGTCATGCAGCGGCCTGCAAAGCCGTCTACGCCGGTTCGATTCCGACCCCCGCCTCCATCTTCTTATCTTCCTGACTCCTCCGATAAAGCCCACAACAAGTAAACACAAGGCATCGGCGGGTTAGGAAGGTGGCTCAAAGATTGAGGAATCTTAACCTCGGCTCCTAGAGCACATACACAAACACACTTGCCAATACAGCGTACAGCGACATGACTCCCAAAATGGCATATACCATTATTTGATTCATTTTAGTACCCCCCCGTAAGAAATCAAACGAATGACCAAGGCTCTTGGCCTCGCCCGGTGCACGCGGCAGGTCGCAGAATACCGACTCACCAAGACAACTGTCAATACACCGTAAAATAGAATCGCGAGTTCTATTCCAGGACCTTCCATAAGCAGGCGCAGTGCAGCGAACATGTATCACCATTACGTCGAAAACCTGTGGCACCGGCCGTTCCGGTAGCTTATGTCGTTGTGACGCGTATGAAGATGGGCTGCAATCAGGGGGGCAGGTTGCGGCGATCAGAACGATGATCAGCCTAATTCCCCTTCATTTCGTAATCCTCCGATTCGTGCGTTGCCGTACAGACGTTTCTTTAAGATGTCCGGATCATCTTTTCTTCCTCTTACTTGAAGAAAGGACAGATCATGAAAATAACACTCGTAACAACTTGTTTCGTTATCGGCACTTTGCTGGCACCTATCGTGACTTATTCCGCAGATACGGGCCTGGACAATATGCACCCCCTGACATACGTTAAGGACTCTGTCATTACAACCAAAATAAAGGCCAAATTGGCTGACGAAAAAATGAGCAGTCTAGTGCATGTCAGCGTTGATACAGACAGCAAAGGGGCTGTAAGTTTGAGCGGAAAAGTTAAAACACAGGAAGAGGCAACTAAAGCCGTATCAATTGCACGCGAGACTGAGGGTGTAACTTCAGTCAGGAGCAATATTCAAATCAAGAATGATGACTAGGGAGGCTCTTGAAGTATTTGGCGAACATCAATTGATCGAGTTCGAAATATCATTTTCACTCCAAGGAACATCATGAAACAAACTCCAGTGCAGTCTGGCAAAACTGGCATTGCCAAACACTCAGATTTTTTCCTTAAAAAATGGCGTGGTAGCGGGATTAGTCGTGATGAAATGATTGCCGTTGCCGCGTACTACCGTGCTGAGCATCGAGGTTCTAAGGATGGGAATTCCGTGGATGACTGGTTGGCTGCCGAAGTGGAAATTGATGCAGCGCTTAGTCATCCTGATTGACCAACTGTCCGGTGAATCACTAACACGCAAATTGCTTGCAGATATCGATATCAAAAAAAGCCCGGAGCGGGATCGCCTCTCCGGGCCGGTTGCTACAAGCGTTCGAAAAATTGGGGGGAACCGAAAACGAACGCCTTCTACCATCTGGCCTTACCACTAAGAATCTATCTGTGCGTTAGTACACATAAGCTAAAATATTTCATGAATTACTGCAGTGTGCATCCTGCTGTCCGGATCATTGAATGATTGACTCTGGAAGTAGACGATCAAACTCCTTCTTGACTACTCCGTAGCACTCGCAAGCCCGTTTTTCCAACCCTGCCCGGTCAAGCAGGGTAATGAGGCCGCGACTGTACTTGATCAAGCCGGCCTTCTGCACGTTGCCAGCAGCCTCTGTGACTCCTTCGCGGCGTACCCCGAGCATGTCGGCAATGAGTTCCTGTGTCATGACCAGCTCGTTGGTGGACAGGCGGTCGAAGCTCAGCAGCAACCAGCGGCAGAACTGCTGGTCCAGGGTGTGATGTCGGTTGCATACTGCCGTCTGCGCCATTTGTGTGAGCAGCGCCTGGGTGTAGCGCAGCAATAAACGTTGCATGGGACCGGCGCGATAGAATTCGTCCTTCAGGAGCTGCCCCTTGAGCCGGTAGGCGTGCCCCGCACTTTGCACCACGGCCCGGCTGGGCGTGGTTTCCCCGCCCATGAAGAGGGAAACCCCAACAATTCCTTCGTTGCCAACCACGGCGATCTCGGCCGATGAGCCGTCCTCCATGACACACAGCAGGGACACGATCGAGTCGGTGGGAAAATAAACGTGG
>DAIDTL010000012.1 GCA_027457225.1 Ferrovaceae bacterium | reverse complement strand
AGATGATGAAGGACAAGCTTATTTAGCACAAGCAATACATCGACAAGCACGGCCAAGACTTGCCGGAGATTCGCAACTGGAAATGGTGATGGGGTACGGATGAATCAATGGTCGCGATGGTCAATTCGGGCACGCAGTTCGCGCGCTGTTTCCAGCAAGCCTTCGTAGCCTGTGCGCATGTGCTCCGGCAAGTCGGGGTCTCCCACGAGCACACCTAAAGTTTCGATGACACTGAAGATTAGTCCCCTGGCAGCACCCAGCGCTATGTTGCATGAAGTCAGGGCGTTATCCAGGTGATCGAGCGCTGCTTCGATATGCTCGGGGTTGGAGTGGTTTTTGAGGTGCTGCGGAGGGGAGGGATCAGCGGCCATCTTGGGGGTCCATTATTTGTTGCGAAATTTATACGCCATGTGCCATGAGCCGACCGCCAGGGCCCAGGCAATGATTTTTACCAAGCTCGACTGAAATATCAGCAGATCCAGTTGCAGGACGATCGCGAGCATGGTGATGTTGATCGCAATGATGGCGAAGATTATGAAAACTACATTAAATGAACCGAACATGGTCAGGGGTTCCTGATTACAGGGAATAGCCAAACATGGCCCATGTTACGTACAAATGCAGCAGGGAAGCAAGCCAACGCGTTATGCGGGGTGGAACTCGCGCAGGGCATCGCGCACGATGTCCTTGAGTCCGGCGTCTCCGTGAGTGCTAAGGTACACCATCAAAGATTTCTGCATGCGCGGTTCCCAGAACTTCCTGATGTGCGTAGCGACGTCCTTGGTGGCTTGTTCGCGGTTGGGCATGGCTTCAAAAAAGGCACCAATATCATTGGCCATTTTGATCAGATGTTCAGCATTCATGGGGTTGCAAGCGCCTCGTTCAGAAATCGGTCAGTCTTTCGGGGTGGGCATAGGCCACGTGATGGCCGTTGCGGGCAAACCCCACCAGAGTCAGGTTGAATTGCTCGGCCATACGTACGGCCAGCGCCGTCGGGGCGGAGATAGCGACCAGGATACCGATGCCCATTTGAATGGACTTCTGCACCATCTCGTAGCTTGCCCGGCTGGTGATCAGCAACGCGCCGCGCGTGAAGTCGGTCTGTTTTTGGGCTAACCCCCCGATCAGTTTGTCCAACGCATTATGCCGGCCGACATCTTCGCGCGCTGCGACAATGTGGCCATCGGCGTCGAGCCAGAATGCCGCATGGGTGGCTCCTGTAGACTGTTGCAGGGACTGGTGTTGCGGGAGGTCGGCCATGGCGGCATGAAGTGCCGCCACAGACAGGGTCTGGCGCGATGTGACATCGGGCATCGGGCGGAACACTTGAGCCAGGCGCTCCGTGCCGCACAGCCCACAGCCCGTGCGTCCGGCCAGATTTTGTCGTGTGAGGTCGAGGCGCGAAAAATGCGCTTCGTCAATCGTCAATTGCACGCGGATGCCGGCACTGTATTCTTCCACGGCAATGTTGCGAATTTCATTGGCGTTGCGAATGATCCCTTCCGTCAATGAAAACCCGATCGCAAAATCTTCCAGGTCGGAGGGCGTGGCCAGCATCACCACATGAGGCACCCCGTTATACTCGATGCCGATAGGCGTCTCCTCGGCCACCTGGTCCCGGGAAGAGGCATAACCGCCCTTCCAGCGCGCTACGTGAAGCGCTTGCAGGGTCGGGGTAGCCAGTGGCAACGGAGCATTCATGGGTTAAGGCAATCAGTGGCCGTTCACCGTGGCGACAGCCCCTGCCACCACTTTTTCCTTCAACAGGCGCAGTTGAGTCTCGTTGAACTTCCGGTAATTTTCCTGCCACTCGGAAGAATGCTTGACCTTGACCACCTGCACCGCGGTCACCTTGTATTCAGGGCAGTTGGTAGCCCAGTCCGAATTGTCGGTGGTGATGACGTTGGCTCCGGATTCCGGGAAGTGGAACGTGGTATACACCACGCCCGGCTGCATGCGTTCCGTTACACGGGCGCGCAGCACGGTGTCCCCGGCACGCGATGAAATCCCGACCCAGTCGTCCTCATGAATCCCGCGTTCTTCGGCATCCTGAGGGTGGATATCCAGACGGTCCTCTTCATGGAAGCGGACATTATCGGTACGGCGGGTCTGAGCGCCCACGTTGTACTGGGAAAGAATGCGTCCCGTGGTAAGCAGGAGCGGGAACTTGGGCGTGATCTTTTCGTCAGTGGGGACATACTGTGTAATCAGGAAACGGCCCTTGCCACGGACAAAATGATCGATGTGCATCAAAGGGGTTCCTTCCGGCATCTCATCGTTACAAGGCCATTGCACGCTGCCCAGACGATCCAGCTTGTCGTAATTGACGCCAGCAAAAGTCGGGGTGAGACGCGCCACTTCCTCCATGATTTCCGAAGGATCGTTGTAATGCATGGGATAACCCAACGCGTTGGAGAGCGCTACGGTGACTTCCCAGTCCCCCAGACCGGCTTTGGGCGCCATGACTTTGCGCACGCGGGAAATACGGCGCTCGGCATTGGTGAAGGTGCCGTCTTTTTCGAGGAAGCTTGAACCAGGCAGGAACACATGGGCGTACTTGGCGGTTTCATTCAGGAACAGGTCCTGCACCACGATGCACTCCATGGTTTCAAGCGCTGCAATCACATGTTGGGTGTCGGGGTCGGACTGGACGATATCCTCGCCCTGACAGTACAACCCCTTGAAGCTGCCATCCATGGCGGCTTCAAACATGTTGGGAATACGCAGTCCGGGTTCTTTCCTCAGGCTAAGACCCCAGTCCTTTTCAAACAGTGTCCGGGTGGCATCGTCAGAGACATGGCGATACCCCGGGTATTCATGCGGGAACGAGCCCATGTCGCACGACCCCTGCACGTTGTTCTGTCCTCGCAGCGGGTTGACCCCCACACCTTCGCGACCGATGTTCCCGGTGGCCATGGCGAGGTTGGCGATACCGATGACCATGGTGGATCCCTGTGCATGTTCGGTGACGCCCAAACCGTAATAGATGGCCCCGTTGCCACCGGTGGCATACAGACGTGCGGCTTCACGGATCTTGGCTGCCGGAACGCCGGTCATGACTTCCAGCGCTTCAGGGCTGTTGTTGGGACGGGCGACGAATTCGCGCCATACGTTGAAGGCTTCCACATCGCAGCGCTGGTCGACGAAGTCCTGAGCGAGCAGGCCCTCTGTCACGATGACATGGGCCAGGGCATTGATGACGGCCACGTTGGTGCCGGGGCGCAGTTGCAGGTGGTAATCGGCCTTGATGTGGGGACTGCTGACCAGATCAATGCTGCGTGGATCCACCACGATCAGGCGCGCTCCTGCGCGCAGGCGTCTTTTGAGGCGTGAGGCAAACACCGGGTGCGCATCCGTGGGATTGGCTCCGATGACTATGATGACGTCGGCTTTTCCACCGACTTGAAAGTCTGCGTGCCGGCGGAAGTGCCGTAGGTTTGTCCCAATCCGTAGCCGGTGGGGGAGTGGCAAACGCGTGCGCAGGTGTCCACATTGTTGTTGCGAAATGCGGCGCGGACCAGCTTCTGTACCAGATAGGATTCTTCGTTGGTGCAACGTGAGGACGTAATGCCGCCGATGGAATCCACCCCGGACTCCGCCTGGATACGCCGGAACTCACTGGCAGCATGGTTGATGGCGGTTTCCCAGCTGACTTCCTGCCAGGGGTCGGTGATGTGTTTGCGGATCATCGGTTTCAGAATACGGTCCTTGTGGGTGGCATAGCCCCAGGCAAAACGGCCCTTGATGCAGGCATGGCCTTCGTTGGCTTTGCCATCTTTCCAGGGGGTCATACGCACCACTTCCGAGCCTTTCATATCGGCCTTGAAACCACAGCCCACGCCACAATACGCGCAGGTGGTGAGAACGCTATGGTCCGGCTGTCCCGCTTCGATAACCGTTTTTTCCATCAGGGTAGCCGTGGGGCAAACATTGACGCAGGCACCGCAGGAGACGCATTCCGAATCCATGAAGGGCTGGCTCTCGCTTGCCGAGACACGTGACTCAAATCCCCGCCCGGAAATGGTCAGGGCAAAGGTCCCCTGGGTTTCCTCGCAGGCCCGCACGCAGCGGTTACAGACGATGCACTTGGAGGGATCGTAGGTGAAATAGGGATTGGAGGTATCTGCCTGGTCTTTCAGATGGTTGAGGCCTTGATAGCCGTAACGCACGTCGCGCAGGCCCACGACACCCGCCATGTCCTGCAGTTCGCAATCGCCATTGGCGGCGCAGGTCAGGCAATCCAGGGGGTGGTCGGAAATGTACAACTCCATGACGCCACGGCGCAGTTCGGCAAGGTGGGGCGTTTGGGTCCGGACCACCATGCCGGCTTCGGCAGGGGTGGTGCAGGAGGCCGGAAAGCCTTTGCGTCCTTCGATCTCAACCAGGCACAGGCGACATGAGCCAAAAGGCTCCAGGCTGTCGGTGGCGCAAAGCTTCGGGATTTGTGTTCCTGCCACGACGGCGGCACGCATCAGTGAGGTGCCTTGCGGTACGGTGACCTCGAATCCGTCAATCTCCAGCGTCACAGTCTTTTCGGAAACGCTCTTGGGGGTGCCGTAATCGATATCGTGAAGGGGATAGTTGTTGTCCATGATGGCTCCTCAAGCGGCCTTGTGCGTTTCAGCAGTGAGATTAAAGTCTTCGGGAAAATGGTCCAGTGCGGAGAGTACGGGATACGGGGTCATGCTACCCATGGCACACAGCGATCCATTCACCATGGTGCTGCACAGATCGCGCAGCAGTTTGGCATGGGCCCCCGCTTCGGCAGGTTTGGCCTGGATGTGTTGAATGACTTCTTCGCCGCGGGTCGAGCCAATGCGACAAGGGGTGCATTTGCCGCAGGATTCAATGGCGCAAAATTCCATGGCATAACGCGCCTGTTCGGCCATATCCACCGTGTCGTCAAACACCACCAGGCCACCATGGCCCAATACACCCCCTTTGGCGGCCAGCGCTTCGTAATCCATCGGGGTGTCAAGCAAGGAATCCGGCAGATAGGCTCCCAGGGGGCCGCCGATCTGCACAGCCCGCAGGGGTCGGCCGCTCTCGGTGCCGCCGCCGAAGTCTTCAATCAGTTGCCGGGCGGTGACGCCGAAGGCTTTTTCCACCAGGCCGCCGTGACGAATATTGCCAGCCAGCTGGAACGGCAAGGTGCCGCGCGAACGTCCCATGCCAAAATCAGCGTAGACTTTTGGCCCGTGACTCAGGATGTAGGGGGCGGCAGCCAGGGTCAGAACATTATTGATCACCGTGGGTTTGCCAAACAGGCCGACAATGGCGGGCAGCGGCGGTTTGGCGCGCACAATCCCGCGTTTGCCTTCCAGGCTTTCCAGCAGGGCCGTTTCTTCGCCACAGACATAGGACCCCGCAGCTTTGCGGATCACGATGTGGAATGCCTTGCCCGAGCCCAGAATGTTTTTGCCCAGAAATCCGCCGGTGGTGGCCCGCCGAACGGCTTCTTCCATAACGAATATGGCATCGGGGTATTCTGAACGAATGTAAACGTAACCGCGCGTGGCACCGACGGCAATACCGGCAATGATCATGCCTTCGATCAGCATGAAGGGATCGCCCTCCATCACCATACGGTCAGCGAAGGTGCCCGAGTCGCCTTCATCGGCATTGACGACCACATATTTTTGATCGGCGTTCGTCTGCAATACGGTCTTCCATTTGATCCCCGCCGGAAAACCAGCGCCACCACGGCCGCGCAGTCCTGAATCCAGGATTTGTTGCACGATGTCCGCCGGGGACAGGGCCAGGGCAGCGCGTAGACCTGCAAAACCTTCATGGGCTTGATAGTCTTCCAGGGACAAGGGGTCGGTAATGCCCGCACGGACAAAAGTCAGGCGTTCCTGGTTTTTAAGGTAGGGGTGCGCTTCAATGGGCCCAACAGCTAGCGGATGGGTCTTGCCAGTCAAAAATCCGGCTTCGAACAGGCTTTCCACGGCCTCAGGAGTGACCGGGCCATAGGCCAGCCGTTGGCCACCGACGGCCACCTCCACCAGCGGTTCCAGCCACAACAGTCCGCGCGAGCTATTGCGCACCAGGTCAATGGCGATACCACGGGCGGTGGCCTGCTGCTCAATGGCTTGGGCCACTTCATCCGCACCGACGGCCAGGGCGGCCGAGTCGCGGGGGACGTAGATCTTGACGCTCATGACAATTCCTTCTTGCGAATCAGCGATTCCAGACGCTCGGGCGTGACGCGAGCGTACAATTTGCCATCCAGCTCCATGGCTGGGCCGCTGGCGCAAAGCCCCAGGCAGTACACGGGTTCCAGTTCCCAGCGGTTGTCTTTCGTATGTTCGCCGAGGTTGCAGCCCAAGGCGGCTTCCGCTTTTTCAGTCAGCGAGCGGCAGCCCCGGGCCTGGCAGGCCTCGGCCTGGCAGAGGGCCAGTTTGTGCTGGGCCGGCTCGGTCTGGCGGAAATGATGGTAATAAGTGATGACCCCGTGCACTTCAGCGCGGGAAAGGTTGAAGGCGCTGGCAATGGTCGGGGTGGCCTGCTTGGGGATGTAGCCCAGAGTATCCTGTACGGCATGCAACAGCGGCAAAAGGGCGCCCTGCTCATCCTGAAAACGGCTAAGGGCCGCTTCGACGGCTTGTGCTTCCCGGGCAGTCATTGAATTCAAAGTGATTCTCCTCCAGACAGTTTCGAGCGGTGAGTTATGCGATAGGTTCTCACGGCCTTGATTATGCAACATACTGCAACTAGTAATTGACACGTATAGCAGTATAGTAGTTTGTTTTCACTAAGTTATGCTTGATCTAGGATAAAGTCAATGCTAAATTCCTTAACATAATTGCAATTTATTACAAGTTAACCATGAAGATTACCGTAGAACCCGAGTACTTGCTCGCTGGCAGTTCTGCCTCCAGTCCATTCATTCCTTTCTCACGCGCTTTGCGCCTGCTTCTGGCCATAGAAACTTCGCGCAACATGAAGGAAGCCAGCGCAGCGGAGGGGTTGTCCTACCGCCATGCCTGGAATTTGATCGAGAGCCTGCAAAAAGCTCTGGGAGGCCTGGTTCTTGAAACCGTGCCGGGTCGGGGTTCGCGCCTGACCGAACTGGGGCAGCGTCTGGTGTGGGCCGAAAAACGCACCCGGGCGCGTCTGGGGCCCCTGCTGGACAGCATTGGCTCGGAAATCAGCGAGGATATTGAGGCCACCATGAGCCGGGCGCGACGTGTGATCCGCATGTATGCCAGTCACGGTTTTGCGGTTGCCGCCTTGTATGACCGCTTGCAAAAAGCGGGAATTCCCCTCGATCTCAACTATCGGGGCAGCGCGGAGTCGCTGGAGTCCTTTCACCGCCAGGTGTGCGATGTGGCGGGTTTTCACGTGCCCATCGGCGGGTTGGAAAAAATCGTCTTCGGACGCATCGAAAAATCCTTTGCTCCCGATGCGCGTCTGATTAATCTTGCCACGCGGCGGCAGGGTTTGATGGTGGCCAAGGGCAATCCCAAAAATATCTGGTCCCTGCCAGACTTGCTGCGCCCGGAGATTTTGTTTGTCAATCGCCAGCCAGGGTCTGGGACGCGCGGTATCCTGGAGTTGCTGCTGGGGCAGCAAAAAATTGATCCCAAACTCATCAACGGTTACGACAATGTCGAATTTACCCATGCCGCGATCGGAGCTTATATCGCCAGTGGCAAAGCGGACGTGGGCATGGGGGTTGAAACGGGAGCGCGTAAATTTGACCTGGATTTTGTGCCGATCCTCACCGAACGTTATTTTTATGTCTGCAGCGAGGCGCTGTTAACAGACCCACGCTTCGCCCCGATTCTCGAAATCCTGCAGTCCTCGGTATTTCACGCCGAGGTGGATACGATTGCAGGCTATGATGCCGCCAATATGGGCCTGATCCAGACCGTAGAAGAGGCGTTTCCCTTCAGGAGAGCGTGATTAATGGATTTCAATGTACTGGGCAGCCCTTTGTTGCCATGTTCCATGAATCCAAAAACCGGTTTTTACCGGGATGGTTGTTGCCGAACGGGTCCAGAGGATCTCGGGCGACATACGGTGTGCGTGGTTTTGACCAGTGAGTTTCTGGAATTCAGCAAAGCCCGGGGCAACGACCTGAGTACGCCCATGCCGGCTTTCGGGTTTTCCGGGTTGAAGGAAGGGGATCGTTGGTGCCTCTGTGCGGCGCGTTGGCAGGAAGCGCTGGAAGCGGGCATGGCACCCTATGTGATTCTGGAGAGTACCCACCATAAGGCGCTTGAGATTATCGCCCTGGAGGACTTGCAGCACCACGCCTTCAAGGTGCATTGATTCATGCAGTTGGAGGTGCTGGATTCCTTGGCACAGGTCGATCCGGCCCATTGGAATGCCTTGGCCGGAGACTCCCCGCCTGTGCAGCACGCTTTTTTGCAAGCCTTGCATGAAAGCGGTTGCGCCTCTCCGGCCACCGGCTGGGTGCCGCGCTATTTGGTGGTCTGGCAGCATGGAGTCGTGGTCGGAGCGCTGCCGGCTTACGAGAAATACCATTCTTATGGCGAGTTCGTGTTTGACTGGGCCTGGGCCGAGGCGTATCAGCGTCAGGGGTTGCACTACTATCCCAAGATTCTGGTTGCCGTGCCTTTTACCCCCATCCCCGGTCCGCGCATTCTCGCTGCGGACCCTGAAGTACGCCATCTCCTGGTGAGCGGGCTGGAATCCTTGCGCGCCAACCTCAATGCTTCTTCCGTGCACGTCTTGTTTCCCCACGAAAACGACTGGCCTGATTTTATCGAGGCGGGCTTGAGCCTGCGCGAAGGGGTGCAATTTCATTGGCGTAACGCGGGGTATCGTGACTTCGATGGTTTTCTGGCAACGTTGAATCACGACAAGCGCAAAAAAATCAAACAGGAACGTCGGCGTGTGGCAGAAGCCGGGGTCACCTTTGAATGGCGGACGGGTGCGCAGATCCGCGCACAGGACTGGCTGTTTTTTGAACGCTGTTATCAGCACACTTATCAACAACATGGCACCACCCCGTATCTCAACACGGACTTTTTTTCTCGTCTGGGGCGGGACATGGGGGATCAGGTCTGTCTGATCATGGCGTTACGGGAAGGCCGGCCCATTGCCTGTGCGCTCAACCTATGGGACCAGAAGCGGGCCTATGGACGCTATTGGGGCACGCTGGAATATGTTCCCGGCCTGCATTTTGAAACGTGCTATTACCAAACCATTGCGTTTTGCATCGCGCACCGGATTGCGGTATTTGAAGGGGGCGCCCAAGGCGAGCACAAGCTTGCACGAGGGTTGTTGCCGGTGCGTACGGTTTCATTGCATCGCATGACGGATGCGCGTTTCTCCGATGCCATTACCCGATTCCTGCAACGCGAGTCGCTGGGTATTGAACATTACCGCCAGGAGCTCGAGGAACACGGCCCCTTCCGAAAAGTGGATTAACGCGAAGCCTGTAACCGGGCCAGAAACTTGTCCCGGTCGATGATGTGCCTCTGGTGCCTGCCGTGTGAAATGACAGCGATTCCATCGTGCGCCTCGACCTCAAAGACCAGGCGTTTTCCATCCACCTCAACCAATGTCACCGTTGCGGTGACCTCCCGTCCTGGGGGGGTGGCCGCCTCGTGACTGACATCGATGTGGGTGCCCAGAGTCATTTCTTGCGGCCAGTCCAGATGCGGGTTGATAGCCCTGATGCAGGCCCATTCCAGAAACCCCACCAGAAACCCGGTGGCAAATATTTCAGGCATGGCAACAAATTCTGGTGCTTCGGGATACAGTGCCGGCACAGTTTTGCTGGAGGGCACGGTAAAGGTATGGGTCGCGCAAATGCCGGGCTTGAGAGAATTTTTCATGAGGATTTGCCTTCCTTTGTCGGGTTGACGACTGCCGCAGTTTGTCCAAACAGGATCTTTTTGGCCTCTTCGTTGACGGTGGGTTGGGTATTGATGCGCTTGGCAATGTCGTAGGCCCGCACAGTGGCAGGACGCGCTGCAATGGTTTCAAACCAGCGCTTCAAATGAGGGAACTGGTTGAGATCCTGCCCTTGCCGTTGATGGGGGACGATCCAGGGATAGGCTGCCATGTCGGCGATGGAGTAGGTTTCCCCGGCGACGAAGGGACGATCGCAGAGGCGCCGATCGAGTACGCCGTACAAACGGTTGGTTTCGTTGACGTAGCGGTTAATGGCGTAGGGAATGACTTCAGGCGCGTATTGCTTGAAGTGATGGTTCTGTCCCAGCATGGGGCCCAATCCTCCCATTTGCCAGAATAACCATTGCAGTACTTCCACGCGGCCGCGCTGGTGGGTCGGAATGAACTGGCCGGTTTTTTCGGCAAGATAAAGCAGGATCGCGCCGGATTCAAAAATGGAAATAGGTGCGCCGCCTCCTGCAGGGTCATGATCCACCAGGGCAGGAATGCGGTTGTTGGGAGCGATGGCAAGAAACTCGGGTTTGAACTGGTCGCCGACGCTGATGTTGACCGGGATGATGCGATAGGGCAACCCCGTTTCTTCCAGAAACAGGGTAATTTTATGACCGTTGGGGGTGGTCCAGTAGTAGAGATCGAGCATGGCAGTCCACCGAAATCCAAAAGCCCACTACTGTACACCAACCGGCAGGGCACCTCCCAACAGACGTTCCAGCAGTTCGCGGACGGTGCGTATCTGGTTACCAAAGGGCAGGGCACCGGAACCCGAGAAGAAAAGTCCTTTCTTGATATCGCCACGCAGGGCCGCCACGAGTTGTGTGTCAATGCAGAACTGTCCCCAATCGCGCTTACCATCGCGCAGGCCACATTGTGTCAGGCAATCGAACAGCAGCGTGCAGCGGGGTTTTTGACGGGCGACGGATTTGAGTTTTTCTTCAAACTTGAGGTAGTTTTTCAACCAGGGCGTGATCACGGCGCGTGCCGGCAATCCGGCCACACTGGTAAAAGACACCAGGTCCTCGGTTTTGGCCTCGGCCAGCACTTTCTTGAAATTGGGATGGGCATCGCATTCCTGCGTGACTGCAAACGGTGTGCCGAGTTGCACGCCGTCAGCCCCCAGCGCCTGGAGGCGCTGGATGTCCCCGTGGGTGCGAATGCCACCGGCCGCAATGAGGGGAATCTGCCCCTCAAGGCCCGCGGCCCTGAAAAATTCCAGCGTCTGTGGAATCACCTGATCGAAGTTGAAACGCTCATTGTCGATATCGCTCACCCGACTGGCCCCCAAGTGGCCGCCAGCATACTTGGGATGCTCGACCACGATGGCATCGGGGAGACGCTTTTTGCGTTCCCACTTTTTGACGATCAACTGAATGCCCCGGGCGTCGGACAGGATGGGAATCAGGGCCACTTCGGGATGGTCCTGAGCCAGGTCAGGCAGATCCAGGGGCAAGCCGGCACCGACCACCAGAGCATCAATCCCGGACTGCAGGGATTGTTCGATGTAATGCACGTATTCGCTTACCGCACGCATCACATTCACTGCCAACAGACCACGACCCTGGGACAGTTGGCGCGCTGCGTAAATTTCGCGATGAAGGGCTTCGCGATTGGCCGCATCCACAATGCCGCGAGCTTCGGGAGAGTTGCGCAAACCGCGGGTCGTGGCCAGCAGATCGGGATGGTGGTGCCTCAAGTCGATGGACGAGATGGTCCCCATGCCGCCCAGGGCGGCCACGGAACCTGCCAGCCGATGCGCTGAAATGCCGACCCCCATGCCGCCTTGCACGATCGGTAGCACTGTTTTGCCTTTGATGACCAAAGGGCGCAGCCCACTGGTTTGCACAAGTTCCAGCATTAAATCCTCTCTTCAGAACCGGTGGAGGGTGCGCTTATTTTCAGGGACACGTTTTGATCTAGATCAAAACGTGGGTTGTTGCCCCATATTTTTCAGGTTGTTGCGTCAGATTGACGAAAAGCGTTGCCTCAAATATGCTGGTCTCTTGCTTTGGTTCTATTTGTTATAAATTGCAAAATCAAAGCAACATAAAAATCAAAATGAAGTTGAAATTAAAATCAACCACCAGGAGGCGTTCCCCATGAGTCTGGACATCCTTTCAAAAGATCGCACTGTTGCAGGTTCCGGGTTCAATCGCTGGCTGGTGCCGCCAGCGGCATTGGCGATTCACCTGTGTATTGGCATGGCTTACGGTTTCTCGGTGTTTTGGCTGCCCCTCTCAAAGTCTGTGGGGATGGCTTGTCCCGCCGACATGTCTTTGTGGTCTGAGCTATTTACCACCAGTTGCGACTGGAAGGTTTCCGGCCTGGGCTGGATGTTCACCATGTTCTTTGTATTTCTGGGTTCTTCTGCCGCCTTGTTTGGCGGCTGGCTGGAACACGCCGGCCCGCGCAAGGCGGGGGTGGTTGCCGCACTGTGCTGGTGTGGTGGGCTGGTGATCTCAGCCTATGGGGTCTACGTACACCAGTTGTGGATGCTGTGGCTCGGCTCCGGGTTTATCGGAGGAATTGGCCTCGGGTTAGGCTATATCTCGCCCGTCTCCACCCTCGTGAAGTGGTTTCCGGATCGGCGCGGGATGGCCACCGGGATGGCCATCATGGGGTTTGGCGGGGGAGCGATGATTGGTTCACCGCTTGCCGTCATGTTGATGAATTCGTTTTCCACCGGCCCTGGCAACCCCGGGGTTTGGCAAACTTTTCTGGTGCTGGGCCTGCTCTACTTTATCTTCATGTTGGGCGGCTCTTTTGGTTATCGCGTACCAACCACGGACTGGAAGCCTGAAGGCTGGATACCCCCGGCACCCAGCACCAAGACCATGATTACCCAACGTCACGTGCATGTCTCGGTGGCCTGGAAAACACCGCAATTCTGGTTGATCTGGATGGTGTTGACCATGAATGTGTCCGCCGGGATTGGCATCATCGGCATGTCTTCCCCCATGTTGCAGGAAATTTTTGCTGGCAAGCTGATTGGCCTCCAACTGGGGTTCAATGAGTTGAGCCTCGATCAGAAAAAGGCCATTGCCCTCATCGCGGGAGGATTTACCGGATTGTTGTCCCTGTTTAATATTGCCGGCCGCTTTATCTGGGCCTCGCTGTCGGACTGGATTGGGCGCAAGAACACCTACTATGTTTTTTTCCTTCTGGGAATTGGCCTCTACAGCAGTGCGACAACCCTGGGCCACACAGGCAACCTGGCTCTGTTCGTGTTAGGATTTTGCATCATTCTGTCCATGTATGGTGGTGGTTTTGCCACGGTGCCAGCCTATCTCGCCGACATGTTTGGCACGCAGATGGTGGGCGCCATTCATGGACGGTTGCTGACGGCTTGGTCCACCGCAGGGATTCTGGGTCCGGTGGTGGTCAACTACATTCGCGAAGCCAATCTGGCCGCGGGGGTTCCGCGCGACCAGCTCTACGACAAGACCATGAGCTATCTGGTGGGCATGCTGGTTGTGGGATTGATCTGTAATTTCCTGATACGCCCGGTAGCGGACAAATATTTCATGACGGATGCCGAGTTGGAAACCGAAAAACGCCTCGCACACGAACGCGCTTCGGCGGCTGCCAGCGAGATTTCCGGAGTGGTGGTCTCAAGCAGCAAATCCAGTTTGGCCACCTTATGGTGGGCTTGGCTTGCTGTGGGTATCCCCTTGGCCTGGGGGGTGTCTATCACCCTGGACAAGGCCTGGGTCTTGTTCAGGTAAAAAGCGGGGCGCCGGCGGCACCCTCTCTCAAGTGCTGTGAGAGGACTCCAATGCCTGGCGCAGGGCAGCCAAGTGATGCTGCAATGTGGCCAGGTGTTCCTTTCCCAGGCACTTGAAGGCGGTTTCCAGGTAGGCCAGGTGTTGCGGAAAGATACGCTCGAACAATCGTTGTCCTGCAGGGGTCAGTTGCACCAGGACGCTGCGCTTGTCGTTCGGGTTTTCCTGGCGGGTGATCAGTTGTTTCTTTTCTAGCCGACTCAGCACGCCTGTCAGCGTGCCTTTCACCATCAAGGTTTTTTCTCCAATGTCGCGACAGCTCATGCCCGGGGTATTGCCGAGGGTGGCAATGACGTCGAATTGGCTGACGGTCAGTCCCAATTTGCGGATATGTTGCCCCGAGAAGGTATCCAGGGCCTGATAGGTCCTGACCAGTTCGCGTAAGAGCGGAAGAAAATCCATAGTTGCAAAAATAGTACGGACGCGTACAATATAGTTTGTATG
>DAIDTL010000011.1 GCA_027457225.1 Ferrovaceae bacterium | reverse complement strand
CCACCATGTTGCTTGGTGCCCTGATGATGAAAGGGTTCGAGAATGCACTGATCTACCCATTGGCCTTGGGCGGAGTTTCCATCATTTCTTCGATTATCGGAACCTACTTTGTCAAGGCTCGGGACGGGGGAAAAATCATGAATGCCCTCTACCGGGGGTTGATCGTGGCAGGGGGGATAGCCGCGGTGGCTTTTTATCCCATCACCACCCTGTTCATGGGGACCAATCCCGCTGGAATATAGGCCATGAACCTGTGGCTGGCCTCACTGATCGGCCTTGCAGTGACCGCAGCGCTTGTGGTGATTACCGAGTATTACACCGCAACCGAGTATTCGCCCGTGCAGACAGTAGCTAAAGCCTCTACCACGGGCCACGCCACCAATATCATTGCTGGTCTGGGGATCTCCATGAAAGCGACGGCTGCCCCCGTTCTGGTGATCTGCCTGGGAATTCTCGGCGCCCACGCGCTGGGTGGGCTCTATGCCATTGCCATCGCCGCGACTTCCATGTTGTCCATGGCAGGTATCGTTGTGGCACTGGATGCCTACGGTCCGATTACCGATAACGCTGGGGGTATCGCAGAAATGTCTGGTCTGCCTTCCGCCATTCGTGACATCACGGATCCGCTGGATGCTGTGGGCAATACGACCAAAGCCGTAACCAAGGGATATGCCATCGGTTCGGCTGGGTTGGCGGCTCTCGTGCTGTTTGCGGACTATACGCACCAATTGTCTGGATCGCTGGGCAAGGAAACGGTATTTGATCTGTCCGACCATATGGTGATTGTCGGGCTTTTCATTGGCGGCATGATTCCTTACCTGTTTGCAGCCATTGCCATGGAAGCAGTGGGTCGATCAGCAGGTGCGGTGGTTATTGAAGTGCGACGCCAGTTTCGCGAAATACCAGGCATCATGACGGGGGCACAGCGCCCGGATTATACCCGGGCCGTGGATTTATTGACCAAGGCGGCCATCAAGGAAATGATTCTTCCATCGTTGTTGCCAGTGCTGGTTCCGGTAGTGGTAGGACTGTTATTGGGAGCCAAGGCATTGGGTGGTGTATTGATGGGAACCATCATTACCGGTTTGTTTGTCGCCATCTCCATGACGACCGGCGGCGGGGCCTGGGACAATGCCAAAAAGTATATTGAAGACGATCATTTTGGCGGTAAAGGTTCTGACGCACATAAGGCTGCGGTGACCGGTGACACCGTGGGCGACCCCTACAAAGATACCGCTGGACCTGCGGTCAACCCCATGATCAAGATCATTAATATCGTGGCCTTGATGATCGTTCCGCTGCTGAGCTGAAGTGCGTTCACATCCTGCTTTGATCGAACGGTTGGATCAGGATTCGGGGCATCGGCATGATTTGAAGGAATGGCTGAAACGCCGCCTGGCTGATCCTGCCGACGTGCCCCATTTTGATGGACGCATCATGATGACCCCTGAGGATTGCGCCAACGCTACACCCGCTGCAGTGCTGGTGCCGCTGGTTGCGCGTCCGGAAGGATTGCAGGTCCTATTGACCCGTCGTACCGATCATTTGAGCGATCACGCTGGACAGATCAGTTTCCCCGGGGGTCGAGTGGAGTCTCAGGATGCATCGGAAGTAGTTACGGCCTTACGCGAAACTGAGGAAGAAATAGGTTTGCCCCGTCACCAGATCCACTTGCTCGGTACCCTGCGCGAATATTTCATCCCTACGGGCTACCGGGTGATTCCAGTCGTTGGCTGGATAGAACCGCCGTTTCAGCTGAATATTGACCCTTTTGAAGTGGCCGAGGTATTTGAAGTGCCGCTGGCTTATTTTTTCAACCCGGCAAGGCATATTCTGCAACAGGATGTGAAGGATGGCCGAATGCGGCAGTACTACGCCATTCCCTGGCAGCAGCATAACATTTGGGGTGCCACCGCGGGGATCCTGGTGGATTTATACCAGATCCTCTCCGACGATCAAGGTTAAAGCCTGTTCCTGAAGCGGTCCGCAGCGCGCACCAGTTCTCGCAGGATGCCGGGTTCAAAAGCGGAATGCCCTGCGTCCGGGACGACGATGTATTCCGCTTCAGGCCAGGCCTGATGCAGATCATCAGCGGTCACGATCGGACAAACCCCATCATAGCGGCCTTGCACGATAACTCCCGGAAGGTGCGCAATACTTCGGATGTTTTCGAGCAGGCTGTTCTCAGGTAAAAAAATCCGGTGAGTAAAATAATGTGCTTCGATTTTGGCCAGTCCTATTGCCACCGGATCGCTGGAGAAATGAGCCACCGTGTCCGGGCTAGGCAGTAAAGAGGAACAAGAACCTTCGAAGGCGCCCCAGTGGCGGGCAGCGGGCAGGTGAACCTCGGGATCCGGGTTGCCAAGACGCCGATGGTAAGCTTGCAGCAGGTCTTTGCGCTCACCTTCTGGAATGAAGTGCGCAAAGGTACGCCAGGCTTCTGGAAAAATAGCGCGCAGTCCGTACAGAAACCAGTGAATTTCCGAAGGGCGGCACAGAAAGATGCCTCGCAGGATGAGGCCCAGACAGCGCTCGGCATGAGCTTCGGCATAAGCCAGGGCGAGGGTGCTCCCCCAGGAACCGCCAAAGACCAGCCACCGTTCGATCTGAAACATTTTACGCAATCGCTCCATGTCCTCAATCAGCAGAGGCGTGGTGTTGTCACTGAGGCAACCCAGCGGGCGGGAACGCCCGGCGCCGCGTTGATCAAAAATGATGATGCGATAGAACGCCGGGTCAAAAAAACGGCGATGTATCGGGCCAGCCCCTGCGCCTGGACCGCCATGTAAAAAAATCACCGGGATACCTCGAGGATTGCCGGACTGCTCCCAGTAGATCTGGTGTGGAGGCGTCACTGCCAACCAACCGCTGTCGTAGGGGTCGATTTTTGGATAAAGCGGATCAGTCAGATTTTTGGGAATCAAATTTTCCAAGGGAGTCATCTCGGGTATCATGTTTCTAATGAAATTGCTTCAGAGGATTTGAATGTTATACGAACTTCACGAATTACAGCACGCTTCGTTAATGAGTTTGAGGCTATGGGCCAAGTCTACAGCCAGTCTGTACGGAAGTCCCTATAGCCCGCTCAGCTATACCCCTATGGGACGTGTGGTGTCTGCCGGGTCGGAATTGTTGTTGCGAACCACGCGGCGTTACAAGAAACCCGACTTCGGACTCCAGGAAACGGTGATCGATGGCGCTACGGTCCCCGTGATTGAGCAAGTCACTCTGGATAAACCTTTTTGTCAGTTACGTCGTTTTGTCAGGGTAGGCAGTTTCCCGGAACAGCCTCAAGTGCTGATTGTGGCACCGTTGTCCGGACATTTTGCAACACTGTTGCGGGATACGGTGCGCACTTTCATCCATGATTTCGACGTTACCATTACCGATTGGCGTGACGCCAAAATGGTGCCTCTCTCTGAGGGGGCATTTCATTTTGACGACTATGTTCGCTATGTCCAGGAATTCATTCGTTTTCTAGGTCCGAATGTTCACGTGATATCGGTTTGCCAGCCTACAGTGCCTACCCTGGTCGCAGTTTCGCTGATGGCCGCCCGGGATGAGCCAATCCGGCCCCGCTCAATGGTTATGATGGGAGGCCCCATCGATACACGAAAGAACCCGACCACGGTAAATAATTTTGCCAAGTCCAAGCCCCTGTTATGGTTCGAAAACCAGGTCATTTACCGTGTACCCGTCAGGTATCCGGGCTATTTACGCCGGGTTTATCCGGGGTTTCTGCAACATGCCGGCTTTGTCGCCATGAATCCCGGACGCCATATCGAGTCGCATCGTGAGTTTTATCACCAACTGGTGCAGGGAGATGGCGACAGCGCCAATGCCCACCGGGTGTTCTACGACGAATACAATGCCGTGATGGACCTTCCTGCTGAATACTACCTGGAAACCCTGGAACAGGTATTCCACAAGCACGCTCTTCCTCAGGGTACTTTGGTGTCTTGTGATGAAGCTGTGCATCCTGAAGCGATCACACGGACTGCATTGCTGACTGTCGAAGGCGAATTTGACGATATTTCAGGAAATGGCCAGACGGCAGCGGCCCATGACTTATGTTTCAATATTCCCGCCGCGCAGCGGCACCACCTGCTGGCGAAGGATGTGGGGCATTATGGTATTTTCAGTGGGCGTCGATTTCGTGAATCCATTTATCCACAAATTCGTGATTTCATTCAGAGCGTGTCCTGACCATGGCTGACGAAATGAAGACTGGAGAAATCTTCGAAATGTTCCAGAAGATGATCAACCCCATGGCGTTTCCAATGCAAAACCTCATGATGGCCGGGTTGAGCGTGGAAGAAATTGACAAGAAGATCAGTGAACTCACTACCGTGAAGCATTGGCTTAATACCAATGTGGGCATGTTGGAACTGACCATTAAAACCCTGGAATATCAGCGTGTCCTGCTGACGCCAACCCAGGGCGGAGAGGAGGGCAAAGCCCCTGCCTTAGCCCCACAAAACAACCCGATGCTTAATCCGGCACTGTGGCCTTGGGCCCTGATGGGAGCGGATAAAAGCGCCGAACCTCCTCCTGCAAAACCAACAGGTGGCAAGAAGCAGGATTCACGCAAAAGCTGAGTACGGACCTGGCGAAGTGTCGGCTCAGGACGGGCGGCGATCCAGAATGATGAATGTGAGGTCATAGGCATTGCGTGGGTCGCGCGGTTTTTCCATACGTGACACTTCTTGCCACTCTGAAGATTCGATTTCCGGAAAATAGGTATCTCCGGGAATTACGGCCTGGATTTCGGTCAGATAGATGCGCTGGATTGCCGGAAGTACAGAACAGTACAATCCTGCACCTCCAATCACGAAGATTTCTGGATCCTCTTTTCCCTGAAACAAAGACTCTCCAACGGAATGGACCACTTCGCATCCGGGAGCCATAAACGTAGGGTCTCGGGTGACCACAATATTGCGTCGGCCCGGGAGAGGGCGCCCAATGGATTCATAGGTTTTCCTGCCCATGATGATGGGATGGCCAAGCGTCGTAGCCTTGAAGAAGGCCAGATCGGCCGGAAGATGCCAAGGCATCGTATTGTTGGCACCAATGACGCGGTTTAAGGTCATGGCGACGATGATGGACAATCGGGGTTGAATCATGGGCGGGTAGTGCAGAAATGAGCCAGTGCGAATTATGCCTGATGGCAGGAGTTTCGGGCCAGGTTATGGGCTCTGGTATCATGGGTGGGTTTTTATTGAAGGGGCGCTTCTACACATGACGGATGCTTTGTGACTGATGTGACTCACGCTGGGCAAATGGGCCCATGGGCCCGCCTGCCAACGCGTCATGGGGAGTTTCGCGTACGGACTTTTGCCAGTGGTGATCAGGAACATCTGGTGTTGCAGCTGGGCGAGGTCAAGGGGCAGGAGAATGTGTTGGTGCGCATCCATTCGGAATGCTTGACGGGTGATGTGCTGGGATCCCTGCGTTGTGATTGTGGCCCTCAGCTTCAATTGTCTCTGGAGTCCATCAGCCATGCTGGACGCGGTGTGCTGGTCTACCTCCGGGGACATGAAGGACGCGGGATCGGATTGACCCGCAAGCTTGCGGCCTACCAGCTCCAGGATGGGGGGTTGGACACGGTAGATGCCAATTTACACCTGGGGTTGCCAATTGACGCCCGATCCTACTATGCTGCTGCGTCCATTTTGACCCAACTGGGTCTTTCCACGATTCGTCTGTTGACCAACAACCCCGAAAAAATTTCCGAGCTTAATCGGCCACCACTAGCCATTGTTGAACGCGTCCCGCTATTAGTGCCCCTGCATCACGAAACCTTGCGTTATCTCAAGACCAAACAGGAGCGGTTGGGGCATCTTCTGGATTTGACCGAATAAGGGGATATTTATGATGTTGGAGGGAAAAACCGCCATTGTGACGGGCTCTACCAGTGGTATCGGTTTGGGTATCGCCAAAGCCTTGGCCGGAGCGGGTGCAAGAGTGATGCTGAATGGACTGGGCGATCCGGCAGAGATTGAAGCATTGCGTTTAGGAATTGCCCAGAGCACCGGTGTCGAAGTAGGTTTTCAGGATGCTGACATGCAGCGGTCTGAAGAGATTGCTGAACTGGTGTCTGCGACGGCCAGGGTATGGGGAGGCGTGGACATTTTGGTCAACAACGCAGGTATTCAGCATGTGGCGCCGATAGAAGATTTTCCTGAAGAGCGTTGGGACGCCATTATGTCTGTCAATTTGTCTTCTGCATTTCATTCCATACGCCATGCTTTGCCACTGATGCGCCGGAACAACTGGGGACGGATCATCAATATCGCCTCCGCACATGGTCTGGTGGCCTCGACGCATAAAGCGGCCTATGTGGCTGCCAAACACGGCATTGTAGGGTTGACTAAAGTTGTGGCACTTGAAACGGCTCAGACCAGAATTACCTGTAACGCGATCTGCCCGGGGTGGGTGCTGACGCCGTTGGTACAAAAACAGATCGATGTTATGGCTGCACAGGAAGGGCTTTCAGCCCAATCAGCCAGACAACAACTGCTACTCGAAAAGCAGCCTTCAGGAGAATTTGCAACGCCCGAAGAAATCGGGGCACTAGTCGTTTTCCTTTGCTCACCCGCAGCCAATCAGATTCGTGGCGCCAGCCTCAATATCGATGGTGGCTGGACGGCCCAATAACTTTATATCCGATCAATATATTTCATGGCCCTCAAAAAAGTATTTCCTGATGCAAAAAGTGCCCTGGCTGGGTTGGTTCATGATGGCATGTCCATCGCCGCCGGGGGATTCGGCCTGAGCGGCATCCCCGAGAATCTGATCGCTGCCTTGGTGGCGAGCGGTGCGAAGGAGTTGACCATCGTTGGCAATAATGCTGGAGTGGACGACTTTGGCATGGGCCTTCTCTTGACTAAACATCAAGTCAAGAAAGTGGTTGCCTCCTATGTGGGAGAGAACAAGGAATTTGAACGCCAGGTCCTTGCCAATGAACTGGAATTGGAGCTGACGCCACAGGGCACCCTGGCAGAAAAGTTGCGTGCTGGCGGCGCAGGAATACCAGGATTTTACACACGCTCTGCCGGTGGAACGCTGCTTGCAGAAGGAAAGCCCACGCGGATTTTTAACGGCATGGAATATGTGTTGGAAGAAGCCATTCACACCGATCTTGCCATAGTCAAAGCCTGGAAGGGCGATACCGCAGGCAATCTGGTGTTCCGCAAGACAGCCCGCAATTTTAACCCGATGATTGCCACCTGCGGACGAATCACCGTGGCCGAGGTCGAAGAGTTGGTCGAAGTGGGGCAACTGGATCCCGACAGCATTCACACCCCTGGCATCTATGTGGACCGCATCATCCAGGGAGCCCATTACGAAAAGCGGATTGAATTCCGTACCCTTTCCGGCGGGCATTCTGGCCATCAGCAACCTCAGTCAGTACGCGAAATTTTGGCGCAACGTGCAGCAAAAGAGCTTCAGGACGGCTTTTATGTCAACCTGGGGATTGGCATTCCCACTCTGGTAGCCAATTACATCCCTGAAGGGATTGAAGTGACACTGCAATCCGAAAATGGATTATTGGGGATCGGCCCATTTCCTTCGGAGGAAACAGTGGATCCGGATCTGATCAACGCAGGCAAACAGACCATTACTACTTTGCCGGGTTCCAGCATTTTTTCCAGCGCGGATTCCTTTGCCATGATTCGTGGCGGGCATATTGACCTTTCTGTCCTGGGCGGGCTGGAAGTTGCTGAAAATGGTGATTTGGCCAATTGGATGGTGCCCGGCAAGATGGTCAAAGGACCAGGTGGCGCCATGGATCTGGTTTCGGGTGTGAAACGTGTCATTGTGCTGATGGAGCACGCTTCCAAGCAAGGGACACCCAAAATTCTCAAGTCCTGCACGTTGCCAATTACCGGCAAGGGTGTTGTTAATATGATCATTACCGAGCTTTGCGTGTTTCAAGTCGAACCAGGGCAAGGTCTTGTCCTGACCGAGCTTCAACCAGGAGTTACCCTGGAGGAAGTCAAGGCCAAGACCGGCTGCGATTTCAGGACAGCAATCTAAAAAAGAGGGAACGGATTATGCGGAGTAACCCTTGAATTTCTGCGCGTTTTAACGCATCCTCTCTCATTGGCGGGCCTCCCCGCATTGCAGTGTAGTGAACCTGGTCAGGTCCGGAAGGAAGCAGCCACAGCTATGTCCTGCAAGTGCCGGGGGTAGGGCTCGCCACCCTATGTACAACCGCGTTGGGATAACCGCAGATTTCGGGACGACGATAGTGAGATCAATCTATATCCTTCTGTTTTTCGGGTTACTGGCATTTCGGAATGCTTTGGCGGCCGATGCCATTTCAGTTGAGGCCGGATATGGTTATCACACCGACATGGCGCGTGTTTCCTGGTCCAGGACTTGGGATCAACGGTGGTTTACCGACCATGACTGGTTTCTGGGCGGGTATTGGGATGTGAGTCTGGGACGATGGTCTCCACATGATGCAGCGGGCGGCAACCATCAGGTGACTGATTTCGGCTTGACACCGGTTTGGCGACTGCGGCCATCACAGGATTACGGCACCCTCTCCCCCTTTGCCGAGCTCGCCGTAGGTGTGCATTACATCAGTGACCATGAAATTTATACCGGACGCGACATGAGCACGCATTTCCAGTTTGGTGACCACATCGGTGCAGGATTGACTTTGGGACAACATCACGATTGGGATGTGATGGTGCGTTTGCAACATCTTTCCAATGCCGGTTTGCAAAATCCCAACCCGGGGATCAATTTTTACCAGATACGACTCAGTCACTGGTATTGAAGGGTCTGAACGAGCCATGGAAACATATCAGGTACTGGCTCGCAAGTGGCGACCACGCACATTTTCTGAACTGGTTGGCCAGGAGCATGTGGTTCGGGCACTCGGCAACGCGCTTCAGACCGGAAGACTCCACCATGCCTACCTTTTCACAGGAACCCGAGGGGTGGGGAAAACGACCATTGCCCGGATTCTGGCAAAGTGTCTCAATTGCGAAGCCGGTCTTGGACCCACACCCTGCGGAGTTTGTGCCACCTGTTGTGACATCGATCGGGGGCGGTTTCCCGACATGCTGGAGGTCGATGCAGCCACCAATACCAAGGTGGAAGAGATGCGCGAGTTGCTGGATAACGCGCAGTACATGCCAGTATCCGGACGCTTCAAGGTTTACATCATCGATGAAGTCCATATGTTGTCCCGCTCGGCTTTCAATTCCATGCTGAAAACCCTGGAAGAGCCTCCGGAACATGTCAAGTTCATACTGGCTACAACAGATCCACAAAAAGTGCCAGTGACGGTTCTGTCTCGCTGTTTGCAGTTCAATCTACGGCAAATGCCCCCTGACCTGATCACGGCCCACCTCGCGCATATTCTCGAACAGGAACATATTTCTTGCGAACCGGCCGCATTGCCACTCATTGCCCGTGCCGCCCAGGGCAGCATGCGCGATAGCCTCAGCTTGCTGGATCAGGCGATTGCTTATGGAGGAGGGCAGATTCGACAGGCCGAAGTCAGAGACATGCTGGGTACTATCGAACAGGATTTTCTGCTGGCAATCCTGCGTGCGTTAAGCATTCAAGATGGTGCGGCCTTGATGCAATTGGCACAGAACATGGTGGAACGTAGCCTATCGTTTGAGCAGGCTCTTCAGGATTTGGCGGCGTTGTTGCATGATTTGGCCCTGGCCCACGCCCTTCCGGAACAACAGGAAGCGCTTGGGATAGAAGAAGCGCTTATGCCTTTGGCGCAAATTTGGGACGCGCAGACGCTTCAATTGTTGTACCAAATCGCTGTTCAAAGCCGTAAGGATTTGCCGCTGGCTCCTGACGATGCCGCTGGTTTTCGTATGGCGTTACTGCGCATGTTGGCATTTCAACCTGAAATCCCTTCCTCACAACCCTCTCAGCCAGCGCCACAAACCAAGATTTCGAAGCCTGTGCTGGCCGTGGCTGCCTCGAAAGGACCGCCTCCCTCCCCAGGTGATTGGCTTGGCCTGGTTCGTCAGTTGTCCGGGGCCGGAATGGCATACGAGTTGGCACGCCACTCCCAATTGTTGCGCTATGCAGACGGAACCCTGCACTTGCTTCTCGATCCGGCCCAGAGGCACTTGATGTCATACAAGGAGAAATTGCGCATGGCCCTGGAAGCCTTGCTCGATGCCGATATCAGGGTTTCAATCGAAGTGGGCCCTGTGACAGGGAGCAGCCTTGCTGCAACAGAAGAAAAAGACCGGGCTACAAAACAGCAGAATGCTGTGGATTCCATTCGAAACGATCCTTTTGTTCAGGCCGTGATGGGAGCATTGGGGGGCAAGCTGGTAGAATCCACCATAAAACCTAAACAAGAGCAGGATCAGGGAGAAATTTAGATGATGAAAGGTGGATTGTCTGGCCTGATGAAACAGGCACAGCAGCTACAGGAAAATATGCGTCGCGCTCAGGCCGAGCTCGCGCAGCACGAAGTGGAAGGTCAGGCAGGATCGGGCATGGTTAAGGTGCTGGTCACATGCGATCACGACATCAAGCGAGTCAGCATCGATGCGGCGGTCATGGATGATAAGGATATGCTGGAAGACCTGTTGGTAGTGGCGCTGAATGACGCACACCGTCAAGTTGAATCTGTGTCACAGGAGCGCCTGGGTGGTTTCACGGCCGGAATGGGGTTGCCTCCAGGGCTTAAATTACCTTTTTGATCTGGTTTTAGTGTGACTGCTCCTACGCGACTTGAAACTTTGATTGAAGCACTGCGTTGTTTGCCGGGTGTTGGCCCAAAATCCGCTCAACGCATGGCCTTTCACCTCATGCAACGGGATCGCAATGGGGCAGAAAAGTTGGCCGGGGCATTGTCTGACGCATTGCAAGCCGTACATCATTGTGTCCAGTGCAACAATTTTACCGAATCCAAGATTTGCGAACTGTGCACCTCCGAACGGCGTGATGCACGTTTGCTTTGCGTCATCGAATCGCCAGCTGACCTACTCATGATGGAACAGACCCATGCGTACCGGGGGCTGTACTTTGTGTTGATGGGGCGACTCTCGCCCCTGGATGGGATTGGTCCGCAGGAAATCAGGTTAGATCGATTGCTGGATCGTGCTTCCAATGGATTGACAGAGGAAGTGATTTTGGCAACCAATTTTACGGCAGAAGGCGAGGCGACTGCTCATGCAATCAGTGAATTGCTGCGCCCCAAGGGCCTCAAGGTCACTCGCATTGCTCGCGGTGTACCAGTGGGTGGTGAGCTGGAATATGTGGATAGCGGAACTTTGGCCCAAGCGTTGTTGGAGCGGCGGCCTGTGTCCCGCTAATGCCCTGTTTGAGAGGATTAAACTTATGCTGGACATCCAATTACTGCGCACGGATCTGGATCGGGTGGTTGCACGCCTGGCCACTCGCGGTTTCCAGTTTGATGCGACACAATTCCGCGCTCTGGAAGAGGAACGTAAGCGAATCCAGGTGCGTGCTCAAACACTTCAAGCTGAGCGCAATCAAGCGTCCAAAGCCATTGGTCAAGCCAAAGCCAAAGACGAAGATACCACTGCATTGATGCAGGATGTATCCAGGATCAATGAAGCTCTCAAGGAGGACGAAGCTGAATTGCTCGATGTCCAGACCCGGCTGGAAGGGCTTTTGCTGGATTTTCCCAACTTGCCTCATGCTTCTGTTCCGGTGGGAAAATCCGAGGTCGATAATGTTGAAGTGCGCCGGGTCGGGACTCCCCGTGTTTTTGATTTTCCGATCAAGGATCATGTGAATCTGGGAGAAAGTTTGGGTTTGCTGGATTTCGAGACCGCCAGCAAACTTTCTGGAGCCCGGTTTTCAATTTTGAAAGGTGAGTTGTCCCATTTGCATCGCGCCTTGTCGCAATTTATGTTGGACACGCATACGCGTGATCACGGGTATACCGAAATGTATGTGCCTTATGTGGTCAATGCAGAGACCTTGCGTGGCACCTGGCAATTGCCCAAGTTTGAAGCCGATTTGTTTTCGGTGCCGCGGGGAGAACAGGGGAAGCATTATCTGATTCCAACGGCTGAGGTTCCGCTGACCAATGTGGTGCGCGATGCCATTCTTAAAGAAGACGATCTGCCCTTGCGGTTGACGGCACATACCCCCTGTTTCCGCTCCGAAGCTGGATCTTACGGCAAGGATGTGCGCGGGTTGATTCGCCAGCACCAGTTTGACAAGGTTGAACTGGTTCAGATTGTCCATCCCGAACTTTCCTACGCCGCGCTGGAAGAACTGACTGGCCATGCCGAAAAAATCCTGCAGCTGCTTGAATTGCCCTACCGCGTGATTGTGCTTTGCACCGGAGACATGGGTGCGGGTTCCTGTAAGACCTACGATATCGAAGTTTGGCTGCCCGCCCAGAATACCTATCGTGAAATTTCTTCCTGCAGCAATTGCGAGGCATTTCAGGCGCGCCGCATGCAAGCTCGCTTCCGAAACAAGAAAGGCAAGCCGGAGCTGGTTCATACCCTAAATGGATCGGGCGTGGCTGTAGGGCGTGCGCTTGTGGCCATTTTGGAAAACTACCAGAACGTGGATGGCACCATCGAAGTGCCCAGTGTGTTGCGGCCCTACATGGGGGGGACAGCCGTCATTGGACGTAAACGCTAGGGTCCGATCAGACGTGGAAATCCCCCCATGATGCTGACGATTGGGCGGTGCGGTTTTTCAAATCGTGCCAGGATGTCGTAGTAGCTACGAATGTTCTCAACGAAATTTACAGGTTCTCCCCCTCGAGCAAATCCGGATTTTGTCGTTTCATAAACGGCAGGCAGGCTAAGAAGAGGGAGCATTTTCTTGATGTCGTTCCAGGAGTCTGGGTTAAGTTTGTTACGTTGTGCCAGGATCCTGGCATCTTCCAGGTGACCGAAACCCACGTTGTAGGCAGCTAACGCCAGCCAGGTCCGATCAGGCTCCATGATACGTGGAGGGATCATTTCCTTGAGCTGCTGCAAGTAACGCGCAGCAGCGGGGATGGACTGCTTGGAATCCATCCGGTTGCTGACGTGCAGACGGTCTGCGGTGTCCGCAGTCAACATCATGATGCCTCTAACGCCCGTGGGGGAAATGGCCTCGTTGTCCCAGCGCGATTCCTGATATGCGATGGCCGCCAGTAATCGCCAATCTACCGCGCTGATATCCTGGGCCCGTTTGAAATCTTCTGAAAAATGTGGGAGACGCGATACCATTTTTTGCAGGAATGCACTGGAGTCCTCGTGATCGAGTGCATTGATATGTCCATAATAACGTTCGACCATGCGTGACAGGCCTCCCGAATGATCCAGTGTGCCCAGATAATCTTTGGCAGCCTGGTATAGCGGGGCGCTTTCTTCATGCGGAAATGCCCAGGCAATGGGCTCATCCGGGCCCAGATCGAAAGCGACCGTCAAGTCAGGATAATAATTTTGAGCGATGGCAATTGTATTGGAATCGCTGATAGCATATTGAACGCTGCCTTCAAACACCTTTTGCAGCAGATCAAGATCCACGTCGCCATGGGGGAATTCCTGCCATACCAAAGCGGGATACCGGGTTTTGAGATTTTTTAGGATTTCCAAGTGAACAGGATCAGGAACCACTCCCAGCCGCTTCCCAATCAGGTCGGCGGGAGTTGCTGGTGCAGGAGTCAATGAGGCATTGAATACCACCTGGGGTCGGCTTTGCTGATAGGGGGGAGTGAAATCAAACTGTTTTCTGAGTTGGGGCGAAACATGCACTGCAGCTGCGGCCATATGGGCATGTCGACTGCTGATTGCTTCCAGCACCTGGTTTGGGTTGTCGAGCACCAGGAACCGTACCGGTTTTCCTAAATATTCCCCAAATTTAAGCGCCAGATCATGTTCAAGACCCACCGTTCGCCCGTCAGGTTGGGTGAGCAGCGTGGTCGGGCCAATTCGCGTAGCGACCACAATTTCGCTCAAGTTTTCCAGAGCATTGATGGGCTGGAGGATGGGGGACTGAGAAAGAATGACGGCACCGTCATGGTCGGTGGCGCGTTGATAGGACCATAATACGCCCATGACCAACAGGGCCAATACCATGATAAATACCCGTTCCGGTCCGTTCAACAGGAAGCGCAGAACCAGGTGTCCAAGAGTGTGTTGAGATCGCTGTGTTACCATCAGTTCAGTGGTTGATCAAGGTCATTGAATGATGAATCGTTGTATTGCCATTTTACCGGCAGGTGGGTCAGGTACCCGTTTTGGAGTCCGCTACCCCAAGCAGTTTACCCTGCTCTGTGGGCAGTTATTGCTGGTTCATTCCATCCGATCTCTGCTGCAGGATCCCCGTGTGGAAACAGTATACGTTGTGTTGTTGCCAGTGCATGAAGCACTGTTGGACTGGACACAGTGGCACGGACGTGTCCGCCCCTTAATTTGTGCCGGTTCTACACGGGCTGAAACCGTATTGAATGCGCTTGGCGCGCTCCAGACCGAACTCGCTGCTTCAGACTGGGTTCTGGTACATGATGCAGTGCGGCCCTGCTTGACGGGAGAGGGGTTGTCACGCTTGCTGGATACCCTATTGGACGATGCTGTCGGGGGTCTGCTTGCAACCCCGGTCACGGATACCCTGAAACGACAGGAAGATACCCAGCGCGTTCAACAGACTGTCAGTCGGGAAGGGCTCTGGACTGCCCAGACACCGCAAATGTTTCGCTATGCAATGTTGCGCCAGGCTTTGCAATGCTCCCAGACTTCCACTGATGAGTCTTCTGCCATGGAAGCCATGGGTTACGCCCCCTTGCTGGTCATGGGAGAATCCACCAACATCAAGGTGACTTATCCAATCGATTTAACGTTGGCAGAATGGATTCTTACGGGAAGGATAAAGTGCCAGGAGAAGCCATGAGAATTGGTCAGGGGTTTGATGTCCATGCGTTGGTTCCACGGCGTCGACTCATTATAGGTGGCGTGGAAATTCCTTATGCGCTGGGGTTGGAGGGGCACTCTGACGCAGATGTCCTGTTACATGCCATGTGTGATGCATTATTGGGAGCCGCAGCGTTGGGAGATATCGGTCGGCATTTTCCAGACAGTGAGGTGGCCTACAAGGATGCGGACAGCCGCGTATTGC
>DAIDTL010000010.1 GCA_027457225.1 Ferrovaceae bacterium | reverse complement strand
GGCCTCGGGTTACAGCGGTTGTGCAGGCCGGTGCCGGACCGCAGGGCGCGACTCCGGTGGAGCCACCTGGATGCGTAATGATTCGAGCTCCGGAAGAACCTGGGCCACGGCCCGCGTCAGGGAGGGGGCCAATTGGCGCAGTTTGGCCGCCATGGCGCTGTTTTCCGCCTGAACCAGCAGAAGCCGGTCTTCCGTTCCGATCACCCGCGAGTGGGAACGCAAACCGGGCGGCAGGGCGGCCTGCCACGCTTGTTGCAACGTGGCCAGGGACTGCATCCGGGCGTTGAGGGAACCAAAGATATTGTCCCGGTGCAGGATGTCTTGCAGGGCGCGAGGATTCATGCGCCCATTCTATAGTAGCGCGGCTCCCGACCCGTACTCTGGTAAAATCACTTCTTTTGCTTGCCGGCCCATCCTGTCATGATCACGAATGTTCTCAAAAAGCTCTTCGGGAGCCGCAACGAACGCCTCCTCAAGCAGTACCGCAAGACCGTAGACCTCATCAACAGCCTGGAATCTGCCCTGACCGCACTGGACGATGCGGCCCTGCAGGCCAAGACGGCGGAGTTTCGTGCGCGTCTGGGCCAGGGCGAAGCCCTCGATGCCCTGTTGCCCGAAGCGTTTGCCGTGATGCGCGAGGCCAGCCGGCGGGTCCTTGGCATGCGCCACTTCGATGTGCAGCTGATCGGAGGCATGGCCCTGCATGAGGGAAAAATTTCAGAGATGCGCACCGGTGAAGGCAAAACCCTGGTGGCCACGCTGCCGGCCTACCTCAATGCCCTGACCGGCAAAGGGGTGCATGTGGTGACCGTCAACGATTATCTGGCAAGGCGCGATGCGGAATGGATGGGGCGCGTCCATCAGTTCCTTGGGCTCTCGGTGGGGGTCAACCTGTCGCAAATGGCCCATGAAGACAAAATGGCGGCCTATGCAGCCGACATCACTTATGGCACCAACAATGAGTTTGGTTTTGATTATCTGCGCGACAACATGGTCACCCAGGTGGGTGACCGGGTGCAGCGCGGACTCAACCACGCCATTGTGGATGAAGTGGATTCCATCCTGATTGACGAGGCCCGTACTCCCCTCATCATCTCCGGGCAGGCTGAAGACAGCACCCAACTGTATCGCCAGATCAATGCCCTGATTCCCCGTCTTAAAGCGCAACAAACCGAAGACGGAACGGGCGACTATCATGTGGACCTCAAGGCCCATCAGGTCATGTTGTCCGAAGCCGGGCACGAGCATGCCGAAGCGCTGCTGGCGGAAGCCGGTCTGCTGTTGCCCGGAGCCAGTTTGTACGATCCGGCCAATATTCTGCTGATGCATCATGTCTATGCAGGCCTGCGCGCCCATGCGCTGTACCACCGCGATCAGCACTATGTGGTGCAGGACGACGAAATTGTGATCGTGGATGAATTTACCGGCCGCATGATGCAGGGACGGCGCTGGTCCGAAGGCATTCACCAGGCAGTGGAAGCCAAGGAGGGCGTGCGCATCCAGAATGAATCACAGACCCTGGCCTCCATCACATTCCAGAACTATTTCCGGCTCTACGCCAAACTTTCCGGCATGACCGGAACGGCCGATACGGAGGCCTTCGAATTCCAGCACATCTATGGGCTGGAAACCGTCATCATTCCCACCCACCGGCCCATGGTGCGCCAGGACCGCATGGACCAGGTGTTTCGCAGCGCCCGCGAAAAATTCAATGCCGTCATCGAGGACATCAAGGACTGCCAAAAGCGGGGGCAGCCCGTGCTTGTGGGCACCACCTCCATCGAAAGTTCCGAGCTGGTCTCCGCGTTGTTGCAGCGGGAAAAATTGCCCCATCAGGTGCTCAACGCCAAACAGCATGCCCGCGAAGCGGACATCGTGGTCCAGGCGGGGCGCCCCGGGGTCATCACCATTGCCACCAACATGGCGGGACGGGGAACGGACATCGTCCTGGGAGGCAACCCCGAACCCGAGATTCGCGCCATCCGGGAGGACGAGGCCCTGAGCGCCTCGGACAAGGCGGACCGAATCCAGGTCCTTCAGGCGGAATGGCAGGTGCGCCACGACCAGGTGCTGGCGGCAGGCGGGCTGCACATCATTGGCTCGGAACGGCACGAGTCGCGCCGGATTGACAACCAGTTGCGCGGGCGCTCCGGGCGTCAGGGCGATCCGGGCTCGAGCCGGTTCTATCTGTCACTGGAAGATCCGCTTCTCAAGATCTTCGCTTCGGACCGGGTGGCCACCATCATGGACCGGCTCAAGATGCCCGAAGGGGAGGCCATCGAACACTCCTGGGTGACCCGCGCCATCGAAAATGCACAACGCAAGGTGGAAGCCCGCAACTTCGATATTCGCAAACAACTGCTGGAATATGACGATGTGGCCAACGATCAGCGCAAGGTCATCTATCAGCAGCGGAATGAATTGCTGGAAGCGCAGGACATTTCCGAAACCATCCGGAGCATGCGCGATGATGTGCTGGCGGCCGAATTCCAGCTGGCCATCCCGCCGGAAACTGCCGAAGAGCAATGGGACGTGGATGGATTGACGCGGGTGCTGGCCCAGGAATACCGGCTGGATTGTCCGGTGCGCCAATGGTTGACCGACCAGCCGGAGGTGGGTGAAGAAACACTGCTGGCGCGCATCCAGGAAACCGCGACGGAACATTATCGGGCCAAGTTTGCGCCGGTCGAACCCGACATGCTGCATGCCTACGAACGCGCCATGATGCTGCAATCCATTGACAATCATTGGCGCGAACATCTGGCGGACCTTGATCACTTGCGCCAGGGCATCCATTTGCGCGGCTATGCCCAGAAAAATCCAAAACAGGAATACAAGCGCGAAGCATTCGAATTGTTTGGGGTCATGCTGGACACCATCAAGCGCGAAGTGACGCGCGTGCTTTGTGCCGTGGCAGTGCAAAGCCCCGAGGCGGTTGAAAGCGTGGTGGAAGAAGCTGCGCCGGCACTGGCCAACGTGCAGTATCATCATGCCGATTACGATGAAGCCCTGGCAGCTGACAACGAGGCAAATGCTGCGGCCGGGGCGCAGCCAAGGCGCCGCGATGTGCCCAAGGTGGGGCGCAATGATCCCTGCCCCTGCGGCAGTGGCAAGAAGTACAAGCATTGTCACGGCCGTTTAACCTGAGGAATCCTGTGTCGCATCTTTACCCTGTGCCCGGTGTTTTGTTGGGTCCCGTGGCCGCCGGCATTCGCAAGGCGCAACGGCGCGACCTGTTGCTCATCACCCTGCCTCCCGAGAGCCGGGTGGGGGCCGTGTTTACGCAAAACCGCTTCTGTGCCGCACCGGTGCAGGTGTGTCGCGAACACCTTCGGCAAACGACACCCCGGGCCCTCATCATCAATACCGGATGCGCCAATGCAGGCACGGGCCACCCCGGCCTGGAGGACGCCCGTGCCACGTGCAGCGCCGTTGGCAAAGCCCTGGGGATTGCGCCCGAAAGCGTCCTGCCGTTTTCCACCGGAGTGATCCTGGAGCGCCTGCCCATGGCGCGTCTCCTGGGCGGCGTTGGCCCGGCGCTTTCTGCATTGCAGGCGGACCAGTGGGCTGCCGCAGCCTAATCCATCATGACCACGGATACCGTACCCAAAGGCGCTTCGCGCCAGATCACGCTTCATGGCAGGCAGATCACCGTCACGGGCATTTCCAAAGGGGCGGGCATGATCCGCCCCAACATGGCCACCATGTTGGGTTTTGTTGCGACCGATGCAAGGATCCGTGCTGGCTTGCTGCAGACCCTCACCGAATATGCTGCCGGTCATTCCTTCAATCGCATTACCGTGGATGGGGATACCTCCACCAACGACGCCTTTGTGGTGATGGCCACCGGGGCAGCCGGGCATCCTGAAATCACCTCCCTCGAAAGCGAGTCCTATGGCGTGTTGCGCGAAGCGATCGTCGCCGTGTCCACGGAACTGGCCCAGGCCATCGTGCGGGATGGGGAAGGCGCGACCAAGTTCATCACGGTTCGCGTGGAGGGCGGACAGAGCGAGGCAGAGTGTCTCCAGGTGGCGTATGCCATCAGCCATTCCCCCCTGGTCAAGACGGCCTTCTTTGCTTCGGATCCCAATCTGGGCCGGATTCTGGCTGCCGTGGGATTTGCCGGGATTGACGACCTGGACGTTGCAGGATTGCGCCTTTATCTGGACAACGTGCTGGTGGCGGAACACGGGGGACGCGCCGCGTCCTATCAGGAAGCGGACGGCCAGCGCGTCATGAAGCAACCCGACATCACCATCCGGGTGCACCTTGGAAGGGGGGAGGCCAGCGCCACCGTGTGGACCTGTGATTTTTCTTATGACTACGTGCGGATCAACGCCGACTATCGCACCTAGACCATGGACGCCATCCAGAAATTGATTGCCCGGGCTGAAGCGTTACTGACGCGGATCGAGGCCTGGCTGCCCCTGGGTCCCACAGCAGTGCCGGACTGGAACGCTGCCAGGGCCTGGCGCTGGCGGCGCCGGGGGCTTCACGGCTGGTTGCAGGCGATCCCTCATCCGCACCCCATCCGGCTCTCCGACCTTAAGGAGATTGACGAACAGAAGGCGCGTGTCACCGAGAACACACGGCAGTTTGTCGCCGGACACCCGGCCAACAATGTGCTTTTGACGGGTGCGCGCGGCACCGGCAAATCGGCCCTGATCAAGGCGATGCTCACGGAATTTTCCGGGCAGGGGCTGCGTGTCATCGAAATCGACAAGGAGCATCTGGTGGACCTGCCCGAAGTGATGGAACAAATTGCCGGTCGCTCCGAACGCTTTATCCTGTTCTGCGATGACCTCTCTTTCGAATCCGGCGAAGCCCACTACAAGGCGCTCAAATCGGTTCTGGACGGGTCGCTGGCCACCCCTTCAGAGCATGTGCTGGTGTACGCCACCAGCAACCGGCGCCACCTGATGCCGGAATATTTTTCGGAGAACAGTGAAACGCGTCATGCCGATGGCGAAATTCATCCGGGCGAAACAGTGGAAGAAAAGATTTCCCTGTCAGACCGGTTTGGGCTGTGGGTGTCCTTCTATCCTTTCGATCAGGAAGCCTACCTCAAGATCGCGGCCCATTGGGTCAGAAGCCTCAAGGGCGCGCTGCCCGATGCCGAACAGTTTCGTCGTGAAGCCCTGCAATGGGCGCTGATGCGCAGTTCGCGCAGTGGCCGCTCGGCCTGGCAGTTTGCGCGCGACTGGGTGGGGCGCCAGGGGCAGCAGCTGAAGCGCCCATGACCCGCGTCGAGGTGGTGGTGGCGGTACTGGTCGACCGCCAGGGCCGTTATCTGCTCACGCAACGCCCCCCCGGCAAAGTGTATGCAGGCTATTGGGAGTTGCCCGGGGGCAAGGTCGAGCCCGGCGAAACGCTTCGGGCAGCGCTGGTCCGCGAGATTCGTGAAGAACTGGGCGTGGAAATTCGCGACGCCTTTCCCTGGATCACCCGTCATTTCGAATACCCCCATGCCTTGGTGCGCCTGCACCTGTTCCGTGTGACGCAATGGGCGGGCCTGCCCCAGTCCCTGGAAGCGCAGAAGCTGGCGTGGCAAGGGCCGGGGTGTGAGGCCGTGACGCCCATGCTGCCGGCCAATGCGCCCATCCTGCAGGCCCTCGAATTACCCACGGTCTATGGCATCACCCAGGCATCGGAGCAGGGTGAAGTGGTTTTTCTGGAAGCAATGGCGCGCGCTTTTGACCGTGGCTTGCGGTTGGTGCAACTGCGCGAAAAAGATCTGCCGGCCGAGTCGCTGCACCAGCTGGCCGAAAAAGTGCTGCGCGCGGCCCGTCCCTGGCAGGCCCAGGTCCTGATCAATGGAGACATCGCCGTTGCCAGCGCCGTCGGTGCCGATGGGGTGCACCTTACGTCGCGGCAACTCGCCACGCTGACCGTGCGTCCCGACCTGCCCCTGGTGGCCGCCTCCTGTCATGACGTTGACGATCTGCGCCGTGCCGAACAGCTCGGTGTTGATTTTGTGGTGCTAGGACCGGTGGCGCCTACCGCGACGCATCCGGACCGTGCGCCACTGGGGTTTGAAACCCTGGCACGTGCGATCGAGGATTGTGGATTGCCGGTACTGGCGATTGGTGGACTGGGGCTTTCCGATCTTGAAGCGGCCTGGCGCGCCGGCGCCCATGGCATCGCTTCAATGCGTGCGGTGTGGGAAGGCGAGGCGCCGATTTCAAACCGCTTCAGGGCCTAATCCAGCGGTTGCGGCCAGCGGTAGAAGTAGGGCTCGGCAGCGTCCGGACGGGTGCGAAACCGTTTGTGACTCCAGAAGTACTGCTCCGGATATTTACAGGCCTGCGCTTCGATGAAGGCATTCATGCGTTGTACATCGGCAACCTTGTCGCCGCTGGGAAAATTTTCCCAGGCCGGAAAAAATTCGATTTCGTAACCCGCGTGATCGGGCAACTGATAGCACACGCAGGGCACCACCACGGCACCGGTCATGCCGGCCAACCACGGCAACGTGGTAACTGTCGCGGTTGGAATGCCAAAAAATGGCGTGAAAATGGAATCGCGATCACCGAAGTCCATGTCCGGCAGGAAATACAGGTTGCGTCCATCGCGAATGGCGCGGATCAGGGGACGCAATCCTTTCTTGCGCTCCAGCATGACCACGTCTCCCAGGCGGTCGCGCGCTGCGCGGATGTGCTGATCCACCAGGGGGTTTTTGTGCGGGGTAAAAAATCCCACGCCCCGAAAGGCCATGCCCATGCGTGCCCCCTGCATTTCAAGACCCACCAGATGCGGCGTCAGAAAAATGATAGGGCGTCCCCCGGTCCGGGTGTACTCCGGATGTTTGAAGCGCACCAGCCGTTCAATGCGCGCTCGCGGAGACCACCACAGGATACCGAGCTCCAGGACGCTGCGAACGAGGGCGGCGAGATGATGTTGGGCCAGTTGTTTTCGTTCGGCAGCAGAGCGTTGCGGAAAACAGGCATGGAGATTGATCAGGGTGGTGCGGGCAAAACGGGTATGAACGGCCACGGCACCGATGCCCTGGGCCAGCGCATCCAGTGCCGAAAGGGGCAGGAAGTGGAGCAGCCACAATATCCCAAGACCCAAGCGTGTGCCCATGGTGTCCCCCGCTAGTCCAGGGCAACCGGGTAGGGCAGGGTCAGGCGTTCCAGGGGAGGGCCCGCAGTGCTGCCCAGATGCAGGACGCCGCTGGACAGGGCCTCCAGTTGGACCACCGCCAGGAGTTCCGTTCCCTGCGCAGTGGATTCTCCCACCATGGCAATTTTTCCGGCAGGCGCGCCCCCTTCGTGGAACAGTTCCTGTCCGGTCTGGGGCAGACCCGCGACGCGAAAGCGAAGCAGGCGTCGTTTGACCTTGCCAAGGTAATGGGTGCGGGCCACGATTTCCTGACCGGTATAGCATCCCTTCTTGAAACTGATGCCCCCCACTAGATCCCAATTGATCATTTGGGGAATCCATTCGTCCTGGGTGGCGAGACTGATTTCAACGATCCCTTCGCGAACCGCAGCGTCGGTCCAGTCCTTTGCCTTGCCAGGAGCACTGTGCTGTGCCAGACGGCCCTGCAGCAGATGAAGCGCTTCGGGGGCGGCAAGCAACATCAGGCGTTCTGAAGAGAGGGCGATCCGGGTGATGCCGCCGCGGGTGTCATGGGTGCCCGTGGCGGGGGGGGGTGCCAGCCCGGCGGCTTCCAGCAGGGCGGGGATTTCCGGACCACAAAGCCCGAGGCGCGCGTGGGTGGTGCGGGCATCTTCCAGCACCACCCGGGAGCGCAACACATACATGCGCAGCCGGCGCAGGGCGGATTCCGCCAGATCTTCCGGCGCATCCAGCCAGGTTGCGTCCGCGCTGCGCCAGATCAAAAAACTGGCCAGCATGCGCCCCTTGGGAGAACAGTGTGCTGCCCACAAGACCCGCGAGGACTCCAGTGTTGCAAGGTCCTGAGTCAACTGACCCTGCAGGAACGCGGTGGCATCTTCTCCGGAGGCCCGGATCAGGGTGCGGGAACTCAGGTGGATCAGGCGGGGTGGGCTGTGCAATTCGATCATCTTGTGTGGTTGTTCGGCAAGGGCTCGGGTTGCGCGGAGCGTCATGATGACATATTTACGGACGCTATCGCATGGTCCCCTGTGCTTTCAGCGGAATGGTCCGGGTCGGGTTGCAGCCGTCCCGAAGCCTGGGGCTTCTCCTGGGCGCCAGCCATTTCGCCGCTGCTTCTAGCCTGCTGCTGTTGTCCTGGCCAAGGCCCCTGTGCTGGATTGTATTGGCGTCGATCGGAGGTTCCCTGGTGCTGGGATTGCGACGCGAAGCCTGGCGCTGCAGCCGTTCCACCATCATCCGGCTGGACCTGGAAGGGGGAGGCCGTCTTTGTGTTTTCCAAAAAAACGGGCGCAGACGGCAGGGCATCGTCATGCCGGGCAGTTTTGTCGCGCCCTTCCTGGTGATCCTGCGCTGGCGCCCGGAGCGGGGTGGGCGGCGCCACTACACCGTCATTGCAAGGGATGCCGCCGACCCAGCGGCGTACCGGATGCTGCGGGTTTTACTGCGGCATCCGTTATAATGACAGGCTCCCTTAATGGTGCCCTGGTTCTGCCATGCATTCGGTTCTTCATCTTCGCGGTCCACTGGCCCTCTCTGACTTTCGGGTGCGGCGTCTGGGCGACCTGTTGACCCGGCAGGGTATTGCGATCGCCGGGCTGACTGCCTGGCACGATCACTATCTTTCCCTGGAAACGCCGCTGACTTCCGAACAGCAGGCGCGCCTTGAGACCATTTTAACTTATGGCGAACCGGCGCAGCCCGGGTCCGACAAGGGCGTGCGGATCATTGTGGTGCCCCGCCTCGGCACACTCTCTCCTTGGTCCACCAAAGCCACCGACATCCTGCACCATTGCGGGTTGGATGGGGTGACGCGCATCGAACGCGGCACCACTTTCCGGATCCGTCTGCAAAAAGAGTCCGGCAAACCCCCTCAGGAAAAACTGATCCCCCATTTGCATGACCGCATGACCGAAAGCATCCTGACAGGGTATGAGGAGGCCCATCGGTTGTTTGATCCTGCGGTGCCGCAGCCGTTAACCACAGTGGATCTGCTTGGCGGCGGGCGGGCCGCGCTGCTGCAGGCCGACCGGCTACTGGGGCTGGCCCTGGCTCCGGATGAAATCGATTATCTGCTGGCGCTGTTTCTGGACAGCGGGCGCAATCCCACGGATGCCGAACTGCTGATGTTTGCCCAGGCCAATTCGGAACATTGCCGGCACAAGATTTTCAACGCCTCCTGGACCCTCGACGGCAAGGCGCAATCGAAATCGCTGTTCCAGATGGTTCGCGCAACGCACGAGGCCCATCCGCAAGGCACCGTGGTGGCATATTCGGACAACGCGGCCATTATCCAGGGAGGGCCGGTGCAGCGCTTCTTCCCCGATCCGCAGACGGGGCGCTATGGCTACCACCCAACCACCACCCACTTTGTGGCCAAGGTCGAAACCCACAATCACCCGACGGCCATCGCGCCGTTTCCGGGTGCGGCTACGGGCAGCGGCGGAGAAATTCGCGATGAAGGGGCCACAGGCATTGGGGCCAAACCCAAAGCCGGGCTCACGGGGTTTTCCGTATCCAATCTGCATATTCCCGGTTTCGAGCAGCCCTGGGAGCAGGGAACCGGGGCGCGTCCCGGCCGCATCGCTTCGGCGCTTTCCATCATGACCGAAGGGCCCCTGGGCGGCGCAGCCTTCAACAATGAGTTTGGCCGCCCCAATCTCGCCGGTTATTTCAGAACCTTCGAGTTGCCTTTCGAGGGGCGCATGCGCGGTTACCACAAGCCCATCATGCTGGCAGGAGGTTTGGGCGCCATTGATGCCCGGCACGCTTTCAAAAAACCGCTGATGCCCGGTTGCCTGTTTGTCCAGCTGGGCGGGCCAGGCATGCGCATCGGGTTGGGGGGCGGTGCGGCCTCTTCCATGCAGAGTGGTCACAACAGCGAAGCGCTTGATTTCGATTCGGTGCAACGTGCCAATCCGGAAATGCAGCGGCGCGCCCAGGAAGTCATCGACCGCTGCTGGCAACTGGGCGATGACAATCCCATTCTGGCCATTCACGACGTGGGCGCAGGCGGACTGTCCAATGCGTTTCCCGAACTGGCCCACGATGGGGGTGTCGGTGCCGTGTTCGACCTGCGCAAGATTCCTTCCGAGGAACCGGGCATGTCGCCGCGCGAAATCTGGAGCAACGAATCCCAGGAGCGCTACGTCCTGGCCATTCGCCCCGACAGCCGGGCCTTGTTCGAAGCCCTCTGCGCGCGCGAGCGCTGCCCGTGTGCCATCGTGGGTGAAGCCACGGCAGCCCATCGCCTGCGGGTTGACGACCCGCTGTTGGGAAGTGCTCCGGTGGACATGGACCTCGACGCGCTGTTGGGCAAACCCCCGCGCATGGTCCGTGACGCCAGCAGGCCGCTGCTGGTTCCGCCGCCGCTCGATCTTCAGGAAGCTGAAACAGATCTAGCCGGTGCCCTGGCCCGCGTGTTGCGTTTGCCTGGCGTTGCCGACAAGACGTTCCTGATCACCATCGGGGACCGTACTGTGGGCGGTCTGTGCGCCCGCG
The DNA here is from genome assembly GCA_027457225.1 of Ferrovaceae bacterium. Classification (GTDB taxonomy): domain Bacteria; phylum Pseudomonadota; class Gammaproteobacteria; order Burkholderiales; family Ferrovaceae; genus JAJZRV01. Next base: position 4,673 of record DAIDTL010000010.1, on the reverse strand, counting down.
ATCCCTGTGTGGGACCCTGGCAAGTTCCGGTGGCGGATGTGGCGGTGACGCTGGCCGGGTTTTCCGATCATTGCGGTGAGGCCTTTGCCATCGGCGAACGCGCCCCCGTGGCATTGCTCTCGGGTACGGCCTCGGGCCGCATGGCTGTGGCAGAAGCCCTCACCAACCTCGCCGCTGCGGCCATCGAAGACGTGCAAGACATCCGTCTTTCGGCCAACTGGATGGCGGCAGCGGGGGCGCCGGGCGAAGATGCCGCACTGTTCGATACGGTGCGTGCCGTGACGCTGGAGCTGTGCCTGGCGTTGGGCATCAGCATCCCCGTGGGCAAGGATTCCCTGTCCATGCGCACGGTCTGGCAGGACAAGGACGGCGAGCATGCGGTCACTGCGCCGCTGTCCCTGGTGGTTTCCGCCTTTGCCCGCTGCAGCGATGCGCGTCGCACACTCACGCCCGAACTCCAGTGGGTCGCCGACGGATCCCTGTTGATCCTGATCGATCTGGGGCGCGGCAAAAACCGTCTGGGCGCCAGCGCCCTGGCACAGGTCTATGGCCAGGTCGGTGCGGTGGCTCCCGATCTGGATGCGCCGAAGGACCTGAAGGCATTTTTTACCGTCATCCAGCGGCTCAACCGGGAAGGCCGTTTGCTGGCTTACCACGATCGTTCGGATGGGGGCTTGCTGGTCACCCTGGCCGAAATGTTGTTCTGCTCACGCAAGGGCGCGTCCATCGACTTGTCGCGCCTGTCTCCCATTGCCGATGATCTGGGGCAGTTGTTCAATGAAGAACTGGGCGCCGTCATCCAGGTGGCTTCCGGTGAACGCACCGCCGTGTTGAAGGCGCTGGCAGCCGTGGGGTTGGGTGAATGCACGCATGTGCTGGGTGAAGTGACCGATGCGGACCGCCTGCATGTGACGCGCCGGGGTGTGACGTTGCTTGACCAACCCGTCAGCACCTTGCACCGGATCTGGTCGGAAACCACGCATCGCATGCAAGCCCTGCGCGACCATCCCGAATGCGCCGATCAGGAACATGCGCGCATTGCCGATCGCACCGATCCCGGGCTGACCTGGGTGCTCACTTTTGATCCGGCACAGGATATCGTTGCCCCGCTGATTGGGACCGGTGCGCGGCCCCCCGTGGCGATCCTGCGCGAACAGGGCGTCAATGGTCATGTGGAGATGGCCGCAGCTTTTGACCGTGCCGGGTTTGCCGCAGTGGACGTGCACATGAGCGACATTATCGCGGGACGGATCACGCTGCAGGATTTTTCGGGATTCGTGGCGTGCGGTGGATTCTCCTACGGCGACGTGTTGGGTGCCGGTGAAGGTTGGGCCAAATCCATTCTGTTCAACAGCCGGGCCCGCGATCAGTTCAGTGCATTTTTTGAACGGGGCGACGTGTTTGCGCTGGGGGTATGCAACGGTTGTCAGATGATGAGCGCGCTGACCGAATTGATCCCGGGTGCCGCCTTGTGGCCGCGCTTTACGCGCAACCGCTCTGAACAGTTCGAGGGGCGCGTGGTGCTGCTGGAAGTGGCTTCCAGCACGTCCCTGTTTCTCGATGGCATGGCGGGCAGCCGTTTGCCGGTTCCGGTAGCGCACGGGGAAGGGCAGGCACGCTTTGCCGATGAGGCCGCCCTCGCAGCGGCGCACGATCTGGTGGCGCTGCGCTATGTGGATGGCCACGGTGCAGTCGCCGACACCTATCCCCTCAACCCGAACGGATCGCCCCAAGGCATCGCCGGACTCACCACCCCCGACGGACGTTTCACCATCTGCATGCCCCATCCGGAGCGCGCTTTTCGCACGGTGCAACATTCCTGGCATCCCAAAGGTTGGGGAGAAGACGGACCCTGGATGCGCATGTTCCGCAATGCCAGGGCGTTTGTGGGCTAGGGCCTGCCACAACGGATTGACCAAACCTGCTCTATCTCAATTGATTGATGCCGGACATGGCCCGGTGTTGCCTGTGCCACAAAATTAAGCACATACTTTGGGGCACTGCGGAATTGGAGAATTCTATTTGTCGCCGACAGGGGGGCATATGAGTAACCGCTGGTTTGTGGAACGTTATTTGGGGTGCTTGCTGATCCTATTTACCCTGTCCGGGTGTTCGACACCGGGTGAGCGCGAACAAATGCACAGGGATGCTGTGGCCAAGCATGAATTGGATGCCAAGCAAAAAGCGGATGCTGAAGAAGCAGCAAAAACAGCTGCTGTTACTAGGGGCGAAACCCCGTTAGCGCAAGCGGCGGCCTCCGGGAACGTGGCACAGGTGACGACGCTGCTTGCCAGCGGTGCCGACGTGAATGGGCACGGTGATCTCGGCTATACGGCATTGCATACTGCGGCATTCATTGGCAACCAAGCAGTCGCCGAGGTCCTGCTCACTCATGGCGCGGATGTGAGTGCCCATGCCAAGAGCGGCACGACGCCATTGCATCTGGCGATTAACGAGGACAAGCAAGCCGTCGTCGAGTTACTGATCGCTCATGGCGCCGATGTGAATGCGCTTAACACCAAAGGTGCTACGCCGCTGCACTATGCGGCTGGCAAAAGCAACAAAGCTGTCGTCGAATTACTCCTTGCTCATGGCGCCAACGTGAATGCGCGTGCCACCGACAGAGTGACACCACTTATGACAGCAGCAGCCAATGGCAACCAAGCTGTCGTAGAAGTACTGCTTGCACACGGTGCTGACGTGAATACCTCTAACACCGGTGGCGCTACGCCGCTGTACTTTGCGGCTGACAATGGCAACCCAGTTATCATCGAGTTGCTGATAGCTCATGGCGCCAACGTGAATACGAGTGCAACCGACAGCGTCACACCGTTGATTGAAGCGGTAGTTAGAAACAACCAAGCCATTGTAGAATCACTTCTCGCACACGGCGCCGACGTGAATTCGCCTAACATCAAAGGCGCTACGCCGCTGCACTATGCGGCTGCAAAAGGCAACCAAGCTGTCGTAGAAGCACTCCTTGCGCACGGCGCCAACGTGAATGCGCGTGCCACCGACGGAATGACACCGCTTTTGGCAGCAGCACTTTACGGCAATCAAGCCGTCGCAGAAGTCCTTCTTGCACACGGTGCCGACGTGAATGCAGCATATGGTGATGGCGGCACGTCGCTGCAATCAGCGGCTTTTAATGGCAATCGCGCTCTTGCGGAGGTGCTTCTCGCTCACGGGGCCAACGTGAACTCTTATAACACCAGGGGCGAGACGCCGCTGCATTATGCGGCTTTTCATGGGCACCAAGCTGTCGCTGAGGTGTTGCTCGGCTATGGCGCCGACGTGAACGCACGCGCCAAGAGCGGCGCAACACCGCTGGCGATGGCGCAAACCAAAAACCATAAGGATATCGCCGCCCTGCTCCAGGATGGCCCGGCGATACAAGCGCTGCAACAACGTCAACATCAGTCTGATGAAATCACCAAGTGGAAGAATGAAGTACAACCGCTCGCCATCCAGGCCCAGAACGAGCAGAAGGCGGGCCATGCCGACCAGGCTTTCTCTGACTACCTCCACATCCTGCGGAACACACCCGCCGGATCTTTAATCGGCACGACCCCGTACTATGCAACGCTATTGCAAGGACTCCTCGACACGGCCCGCCAGTTGAAGACCTTGCCGCCATTAAACCAGGAATATCGTAAGGAGATGCTCGTCGGGATAGACGCGATCAAAACTGCCACGACGGATGCGGACTTTCAGCGAGCCGAGGCTCATTTCTTAAAGGCGTCAAAACTGGCGCCGTGGAGCCCACAGCCCTACGATGCGTTGGGCCATGTCCTTGAATCGCAGAAGAAGTACAAAGAAGCAGCCGGCTACTTCAAGCTCTATCTGCTGGTGCAGCCCAATGCTCCGAATGCACAGGCCCTACAGGATCGCATTTACATTCTGGAGGATCGTGGTCATTAGCCAGAGGGTAATGGGGTGCCATTACTAATGATTCAGAATCGAGCAGTTCTATTTGTCGCCAACAGGGAGGCATATGACTAACCATCGGCTTGCAGGACGTTTCTTGGCGTGCTTTTTGATCCTGTTTGTGATGTCGGGGTGTTCGACAATTGCGACGACAGCAACACCTGAAACAGCGACTGAAATCTATTTCTTTCAGGGCGATACCCCACTGACGGAGGCGACAGAGTCTGGGGATATAGCACAGGTGACGACGTTGCTCTCCAATGGGTCGGATGTTAACGCTCGTAATACGCACGGTGGTGTGACGCCGCTGCACATCGCGGCTTTCAAAGGCCAGGCAGAGGTTGCGGAGGTGCTAATTGTCCGCGGCGCAGATGTAAACGCCAAAACCCCAAGCACTGGTTCGACGGCGCTGCACATTGCTGCCAACAATGGCCACGCAGCGGTCGCGGAGACACTGATTGCCCGCGGCGCAGATGTGAATGCAATCAGGAGCGAGGATTTCATGACGCCATTGGAGATCGCGGCTATTCATGGCGACATTGACATCACGAAGATACTGCTTACCCACGGCGCGGATGTGAATGCCATGTTCGTAAACACGGGCAACACGCCACTGTACACTGCAGTTGCCATGAACCACCCAAGGGTTGCGGTGGAACTGATCGCCCACGGTGCCGATGTGAATGCCAAGGCCAATGACGGCGAGACACCGCTGTTTGGTGCGGTTGCCAGAGGCGATATAGATA
>DAIDTL010000009.1 GCA_027457225.1 Ferrovaceae bacterium | reverse complement strand
CCAGAAACGGCGGGTATTTGCGTATCCTGAAGTTTGGTTTTCGTCAGGGAGACAATGCACCCATGGCGTTGGTGGAGCTGCTGGACCGTCCTGCAGGTGCCATTGAGGCCGAGAGCGCGCCAGAAGCCTAAGCCGTTTCAGGAATTTTTTAAAAAAACCATCGGATTTTTGCCGATGGTTTTTTTTCGTTCAGAGTGCGCACCGTTATAGCGCATTGGGGAATGATTTATCTTGCGGTACCCTCCAGAAAAATCTATTTTTTAATGTAACCAATTGATTTTATTATTATTTATATGATTTCGTAGAAAATGGCGCAATTCTTGCTCAATTAAGGTCATGAGGCACAAAACAAAAATAGAACGGCTGCATTGGTGCGCAAAATGACCCGCGGAGCGAATTGAAATGAAAAAAATGAAACTGGTGCTGATTGGCAACGGCATGGCAGGGGTCCGGACCCTGGAGGAGTTGCTGAAACTTGCACCAGAGCTATATGAAATCACGGTCTTCGGATCGGAGCCTTATCCCAACTACAATCGCATTCTGCTTTCTCCGGTATTGGCTGGTGAACAGACAGTGGATGAAATTATTCTGAACAGTCTCGAGTGGTATGCCGAAAACGGCATCCGCTTGCACCTCGGCAAGACGGTTACCCAAATTGATCGCATCAAACGCGAAGTCGTCGCTGCTGACGGAACCACTGAGGCTTACGACCGCCTGTTGATCGCCACGGGCTCGACACCCTTCATACTCCCTATTCCGGGAAAGGATTTGCCCGGGGTCATCACCTATCGTGACATTCACGATACCCGGTACATGATCGAAGCGACTGGCAGTTACCATCATGCCGTCGTTATCGGCGGTGGATTGCTGGGGCTGGAAGCTGCCAATGGTCTTAAATTGCGCGGTATGCAGGTTACCGTCCTTCATCTGGCGGATTGGCTGCTGGAACGACAGCTCGATCCCGTTGCTGCTCACTTGCTGCAGTTGTCCTTGGAAGCCAAGGGGCTGCAATTCAAGCTCTCCACACAGACGACCGAACTGCTGCCCAATGCGGCCGGCACGCGCGTGGGAGCCGTGCGTTGCAATGACGGCAGCCAGATTCCAGCCGATCTGGTTGTCATGGCTGCAGGTATCCGGCCCAGTACAGCATTGGCCGAAGCCGCGGGGCTTGCCTGCCAACGCGGCATTCTGGTCAACGATACCTTGCAGACCTATGACCCCCGTATCTATGCCGTGGGCGAATGTGCCAACCATCGAGGTATGGCCTATGGGCTTGTCGCGCCGCTGTTTGAGCAGGCCAAAGTCTGTGCGAACCATCTGGCATTCATGGGAATTGGGCGCTATACCGGATCGGTCACTTCCACCAAGCTGAAAGTGACCGGCGTCGATCTCTTCTCCGCAGGGAATTTCATGGGCGGGGAAGGGATGGAAGAAATCACCCTGTCTGATCCCGTGGGAGGCGTCTACAAGAAACTGGTGCTGAAAGACGATCACCTGGTAGGCGCTTGTCTGTACGGCGATACCGCTGACGGCACCTGGTATTTCAAGTTGTTGCGCGAGGGCAGAAAAATTTCTGAGCTACGCGACAGCCTCATGTTTGGTGAAAACAATATAGGAGACGCCGGCCACGAAGGGCATAACAAAGCCATGGCCATGAAAGATACGGACGAAGTATGCGGATGCAACGGAATCAGCAAAGGCACTATCATCAAGGCCATTCAGGAAAAGGGCCTGTTTACCCTGGATGATGTGCGCAAGTGCACCAAGGCCAGCAGCTCGTGTGGTTCCTGCACAGGATTGGTGGAGCAGATTCTCATGGCGGTGCTGGGAACGGATTACTCTGACGCGCCCACGAAAAAGGCAGTGTGTGGATGCACGGATCATACCCATGATGAGGTTCGGAAATCCATTCGTGAGCATCATTTGCTGTCACAGCAAGAAGTTCGGGAATTCATGGAATGGCGCACTCCCAACGGCTGCGCCACCTGCCGCCCGGCGCTCAACTATTATCTTATCTCCACGTGGCCCCGTGAGGCGGTGGATGATCCGCAATCGCGGTTTATCAATGAACGCGCTCACGCCAATATTCAGAAGGATGGTTCATTTTCGGTAGTCCCGCGGATGTGGGGAGGATTGACCAATCCTGCTGAGCTGCGCCGGATTGCCGATGTGGCCGAGAAATTCAATGTTCCCACGGTCAAGCTTACCGGTGGACAGCGCATCGATTTGCTGGGCATTCGCAAGGAAGACCTTCCTGCCGTATGGAAAGACCTCGATATGCCTTCAGGCCACGCCTACGGAAAATCCATTCGCACAGTCAAAACCTGCGTTGGTGACGAACATTGTCGATTCGGCACTCAGTCGTCCATGAAAATGGGTGTGAGTTTGGAGAAGATGTTGTTTGGTATGTATTCCCCGCATAAGGTCAAATTGGCGGTGTCCGGTTGTCCGCGCAATTGCGCTGAAGCCGGCATCAAGGACGTAGGGGTTATTGGAGTGGATTCGGGTTGGGAAATTTATGTAGCCGGGAACGGGGGCATCAAAACCGAAGTATCGCAGTATCTGTGTAAAGTCAGGACCGATGAAGAGGTGAAGGAATATTCCGGAGCATTCCTGCAATTGTATCGCGAAGAAGGCTGGTATCTGGAGCGTACAGTCCATTACGTGGCACGGGTGGGCATGGAGGTGATTCGTGAACGCATTGTGGCTGATGCAGAAGGAAGGCGTGCTTTGTATGAGCGTTTGTTATTTGCCCTGCAAGGTGCGCCAGATCCATGGAAAACACCTGAGGATGCCGGAATTGACTCAAGACAGTTCCGCCCGGTGCAATTGGTAAAAACTTCTGAAAGTGTACTGTCATGAATTCCGTGGCATCCCGGGAGATTTGGTTCGCCGTTCTGGCACTGGAAGAGATTCCGGTGCTGGGTTCACGTGTGCTGCAGGGAGCGGCCATCGGGCCCATTGCCATATTCCGGACTGAAGATCAGCGCGTCTTTGCCTTACGTGATCGCTGTCCTCACAAAGGGGGACCGCTGTCTCAGGGGATCGTTCATGGTCACCGCGTGACCTGTCCGCTGCATGGCTGGAATATCGAGCTCGATAGCGGCGAAGCGGTGGAACCCGATGCCGGGTGTGCAGGCCGGTTGTCAGTGAAGGTGGAAGGCGGGCAAGTCTATCTTGACAAGGCGGAACTCGCGGGTGCTTCATGAATGCGACTACCCCAGTGGCCCAGGGGAACGCGTTGCAACTTACGCGCAGTACCTGCTGTTACTGCGGCGTAGGTTGCGGGATGCTGATTGAATCGGAGCGGGATGCTGCAGGCATCAGAAGGGTGACAAACGTTCGGGGTGACCCCGCGCACCCCGCCAATTTTGGCCTCCTCTGCAGCAAGGGAGCCACGCTTCACCTCACCGCACAATCTTACATTTACGACCAGGTGCGCGTGGCCCGGCCCGAGGTGCGTCACGCCCGAGAAGAGGCTCGCCATATCGTGGGCTTGGATACGGCACTTGAAACCGTAGCACGACGCTTTAGCGAAATCATTCGTCGCGACGGCCCGGATGCCGTTGGCATCTATGTGTCCGGGCAACTGCTGACCGAAGATTATTATGTGTTCAACAAGCTTGCCAAGGGCCTGATCGGGACCAACAACATCGATACCAATTCGCGCTTGTGCATGTCCAGCGCCGTGGCAGGGTACAAACAAACGCTGGGAGCCGATGCCCCGCCTTGCAGCTATGAGGATATTGACCAGGCTGAAGTCATTCTCATTTCCGGGGCGAACATGGCATTTGCGCACCCGGTCCTGTTTCGACGCATCGAAGCAGCACGTGCTAAAAACCCAGGGCTCAAATTGATTGTGGTTGATCCGCGCTGGACGGATACGGCACAAAGTGCCGACCTGTTTTTGCGGATTGTCCCGGGAACCGATGTCGCTCTGCATCACGGGATGCTGCATGTCATGTTATGGGAAGGCTGGATCGACAGACCCTACATTGATGCGCACACCGAAGGATTCGAGGCCCTCCGGAATATGGTGGCAGAATTTACGCCGCGCATGGTGGCGCAGTGTTGCGGCATTGAGGAGTCGGCCTTGCGCCAGGCTGCGCGCTGGTTTGCACAATCCGGAGCATCTCTGTCGATGTATTGCCAGGGACTCAACCAGTCAGCGGCAGGAACGGAGAAAAATGCAACGCTTATCAACCTGCATCTCGCAACCGGTCAGATCGGCAAACCAGGAGCCGGCCCATTTTCCTTGACTGGCCAACCCAACGCCATGGGTGGTCGTGAAGTGGGGGGGATGGCCAACCTGTTGTCGGCCCATCGGGAGCTGTCCAATTTACAGCACCGCCTGGAAGTGGCTGAGCTTTGGGATCTGGAATCCGTACCAGAACGACCTGGACTGACTGCGATCCCCATGTTTGATGCGCTGCAAGCGGGTACGCTCAAAGCGATCTGGATTATTTGCACCAACCCTGCACAGTCACTTCCAAATCAGAGGGCCGTGCATGAGGGGCTGGCCCGGGCAGAATTTGTTGTGGTGCAGGAAGCCTACCGCAATACGGCTACGGTGCAATTTGCCGATGTTCTGTTACCGGCAACCACCTGGGCCGAAAAAGAGGGAACTGTCACCAACTCTGAACGACGCATCAGCCGGGTGATTCCTGCTGTCGCCCCTTTTGGGGAAGCACGTCATGACTGGGCCATAGCGACCGCCGTTGGGCGCCGTATGGAGGAGTTGCTGGGCTGTTCGACGCGCGCCGGAAGCTCGCTGTTTGCCTATGACAGCCCGGAGTCGATTTGGCTGGAACACCGGGCCAGCACTGCGGGGCGCGATCTCGATATCACCGGTTTGTCCTATTCCATCCTCGAGACCCTCGGACCGCAGCAGTGGCCCATGCCCATGGGGGCCTCCGCGGGTAAAACGCGACTCTACGAGGACGGGGTGTTTGCCACCGGCAATGGGCGTGCACGGTTTGTAGCCGCACCCTATCGTGCTGTTGCCGAACCCGTGGATGCACGCTACCCCTTTGCACTCACTACCGGACGTTTGCGCGATCAGTGGCATGGCATGAGCCGCACCGGTACCCTGGCGCGGCTTTACGCGCATGCTCCAGAGCCCGTCGTTGAGCTTTCCCCCGCAGATTGTTTGCGCCTTGGTTTTCAGGCAGGGGACTTGGTTCATATCACCAGTCGTCGCGGCAGCCAGGTGCTGCCGGTGCAACCTTCTGAAGAAGTAGCGCCGATGCAGGCTTTTGTGGCCATGCACTGGGGTGAAGAGTGGGTGGCGGGGAAGGCTGGTGGTAGCCCGGGCTATGGGGTCAATACATTGACCTTGCCAGCTATCGATCCTGTATCCGGGCAGCCCGAGCTCAAGCACGCAGCCGTCAAGCTCCTGAAAGCCGAACTGCCCTGGCGGCTGACAGCTTTTGCCTGGTTGCCGCAGCGGCAGGCGCTTGCAGTCCAGATGTCACTGCGCCCCATGCTACAAGAATTTGCTTTTGGAAACTGCGTACTGTTTGGACACGAGACGCAGGACTCTGTCTCACCGATTGGTGTACTTTTGCGCCTGGCCGACTACGAAGCAGGACAGGAACAACTGTTGTCAAACATCGAATCGGCCTTTGGGCTGCGTGCTGAAGAAACGGGCGTGCTTCGCTATCACGACAAGCGCCGGGGAATCGGACGATTGATCCGGGTCGGTGTTGAAGGAGCGCAGCGTGGAAAACTCACCGCGGTGCTCGTCTCGGGTGAAACGGCCCAGGTGGCCGCAGCGTCATGGCTCAAGAATTATCTCGAGACTGGAGCCTCTGTGGAAGGCTTGGGGCGGGCCTTACTGACGCCCGGAAAGTCTCCACCGGGAATGCCGCAGCCTCGCGGAAAAGTGGTCTGCAACTGTTTCAATGTTTCGGAACAGGCCATTGTCGCGGTTTTGCACGGGTTCCCGGAAACAGAAAATCCGGAGCAGAAACTGGCTGCTTTGCAGATGACGCTCCAGTGCGGCACGAACTGTGGTTCCTGTTTGCCGGAACTAAAGCGCATGGCGTCACGACAGCAGCAGCGAGAGGCAGGCATTTTATAAAACGTACGGATCATTCCAGGAGCAAATCATGTATCGAAAATCATTCTTGCAGGCTGGTCACCTCCCTACGCTTATCGCGTCCTTCCTGTATTTCGATCTGGCCTTTATGGTCTGGGTCATCTTGGGGCCTTTGGGTGTCCAGATTGCCAAAGATCTCAGTCTCGATCATGTGCAGAAAGGGTTAATGGTGGCGACACCGGTTTTGTCGGGCGCAGCCTTGCGACTGGTGTTAGGGATCATGGTGGATCACCTCAACGCGCGCATTACCGGCATTATCGGCCAGGTCGTCGTAATAGTGGCCCTGTTTGTGGCCTGGTGGTGGGGCATCCACAGTTATGAACAGGTGCTGGTTCTCGGGCTGTTTCTCGGTGTTGCAGGCGCCTCTTTTGCCGTTGCACTGCCGCTGGCCTCGCGTTGGTATCCTCCAGAACATCAGGGCAAGGCGCTGGGCATTGCCGGTGCAGGTAATTCGGGTACAGTGTTTGCTGCCCTGTTTGCACCTTCTCTGGCAGTAGCTTTTGGGTGGACGAATGTGTTTGGGATTGCCCTGATCCCGCTCGGCTTCGTGTTGCTGGCTTACATCGTCATGGCCAAGGATGCACCTGGCGCACCCGCTCCTAAACGCCTGGCAGAGTACTTGTTGGTGTTGAAGGACAAGGATGCCTGGTGGTTCATGTTTTTTTATTCGGTCACCTTTGGAGGGTTTGTCGGGCTGGCCTCATCGCTTACGATCTATTTCAACACGCAGTATGGCCTGGACGCTAAAACCGCCGGATTCTATACCGCAGCCTGCGTGTTTGCGGGATCGCTGGTGCGCCCTATGGGTGGTGCGCTGGCGGATCGTTTTGGAGGCATTCGGTTGTTGAGTGGAGTCTATCTTGTTGCCGCAGGCACGCTGTCTATCGTGGGCGTTGGCTTGTCGGATGCATGGATGGCACTGATTGGCTTTGTGATCGCGATGCTTTCCCTTGGCATGGGGAATGGTGCAGTATTTCAACTGGTGCCACAGCGTTTTCGTAAAGAGATTGGCGTCATGACAGGACTGGTTGGCATGGCTGGCGGTGTGGGAGGTTTTTATCTGGCTTCAAGCTTGGGTTATTCCAGGCAGATGACGGGCAGTTACATGACGGGTTTCTATGTGTTTGCCACTTTGGCCATCGTTGCCCTGATTGGGTTAATGGCAGTCAGGACGCGCTGGCGCACGACCTGGGGCGCTGCACATCTGACCAGTGCCAGGATTTGAGGACAAGGTTACTGGAGTGATGCCTTCTGCTTTTGCCCTGGGTTTTAGCTCGCTGACCGGTCCGCGGCCACGCAATGAGGATTTTTGCGGAGCCGTGACCCCGGATGCTCACGAACTTGAAAACAAGGGGCTGCTTGCGGTCGTGGCGGATGGCGTGGGCGGGCACAGCAACGCCCACGAGGCTTCAGAGTATGTGGTTCGGGGATTACTCGCGGATTATTATGCTACCCCGGATACCTGGGGCGCTTTTCATGCGCTGGACACGGTCATTCAATCGCTTAACCGTTGGCTGTTTGCACAAAACCAGTCCTTGCGTCATAACGCGGGTATGGCCACGACGCTATCAGCACTGTTGCTACGCGGCAGCCGGTATTATTTTGCGCATGTGGGCGACTCTCGCATTTACCGTTTGCGTGACGGAACTTTTCAGCGTCTGACGCAGGATCATGTGTGGGATCATCCCGAGCTCAACACCGTGCTGTCGAGAGCAGTGGGACTCGATGCCCAGCTGGTAGTGGATTATGGCGATGGTGAATTGGCTGTGGGGGACAGGTTTCTGATTTGCTCTGACGGTGTCTGGAACCGGATGGGTGAGAGGCGCATGAGTGAAGCATTGGAGGCGAATCCGGATCCACAGGACGCAGCCTCGCACCTGACTTTGCCCGCAGTGACCTCGGGCAGCGTGGACAATTGCACTGCAGTGGTGATGCGTATCGATGCCATACCTGCAGCGCGATTACGGGATGCACTGGCGCGCACCAGTCGGTTGCCAATTCCGGATCGATTGAAATCCGGTGATGATCTGGATGGCATAGCCATTGTCAGAGTGCTCCATGTATCGCGGATCACGGTACTGTATGAAGCGCGTGTCCAGGCAACCGGACAACCTTGTGTCTTGAAAACGCTGTACCCGAATTGCGATGCCGCGGATGCGGCTGCCCTGGCGCACGAAGAATGGCTGGCCCGTCGCGTCATCGATGCAGCGTTTCCCCAAGTGATTCCATCACCCGGGCGCAGCTATCTGTACTATCTGATGACCTGGCACGAAGGCGCTACGCTGGGGCAGTGGCTGCGTCAGGGGCGCCATTTTTCTTCGGCAGAGGCCGTGGATATTGGCATGAGGTTGCTCAAAGGACTGGGTGCATTACATCGGCTGTCTATCGTGCATCGGGATATCAAGCCGGACAACATCCACCTGGGTTCGGACGGTCGTTTGCGGATTCTTGATCTGGGCGTTGCGGCCTCCGATGGGCAGGATTTTGGAGAGATCAACAATCCGGGGACTCCCAGCTATATGGCACCCGAGGTGCGCGCAGGACAACCAGCTTCGGAAGCTTCTGACCTGTATGCCTGTGGGGTGACATTGTACGAGTTGCTCACACGTAAATTCCCCTATGGTGAAATCGAGCCATTTCAGCATCCTCACTTTGGGGAACCTGTCAGCCCCACGCGCTATCGTCCGGACATTCCCGAGTGGCTGGAAGCAGTATTATTGAAAGCGGTATCGCGGGAACCCGAAGATCGATTTGGAACCATTGAAGAATTTTTGCTGGCCCTGGAAAAGGGTGCCCATGGCAGACTTCGCGTTCAGCGCAAAATGACGCTATTTAAGCGGGATCCCGCACTGGTGCTCAAGGTGTTGGTGGCGGTGTCTTTGGCCATGAATGTGTTGCTGGTGTATTTGCTTATGGTCAGCTAACGACAACGCTCAATCTTTGGCCAGATCGGCGTGCCGGGGACAAGACACCAGGTGGTCGTTGACAAGGCCAATGGCTTGCATGAAGGCGTAGCAAATGGTCGAACCAACAAACTTGAATCCACGTTGCTGCAGATCCTGTGAAAGTTGTTGAGAAAGGGGCGTTTGCGCGGGAACCTCAAGGAGATCCCGCCACGCACTCTGAATTGGAACGCCATCCACGAATCGCCATAAATAGCGGTCAAAACTGCCAAACTGATCCTGCACCTCGAGGTACGCCCGGGCGTTGCTGATGGCTGCGGCAATTTTAGCCCGATTCCTTATGATGCCGGGGTTGGCAAGCAACAGGGTCGTCTTCCGTTCGTCGAAGGTGGCGATGCGTTTCGCATCAAACCCTGCAAAGGACTGTCTGTAATTCTCGCGTTTGCGCAAGACGGTGATCCAAGACAGGCCCGCCTGTGCTCCTTCCAGCAGCAGAAACTCAAACAGCACACGGTCATCATGTTGTGGTACGCCCCACTCGGTATCGTGGTAGGCCACATAAAGCGGGTCGTCACCGCACCAGGGGCAGCGGGTTTGGTTAGGCATGGCCTATCGCTATAAGCATGACAAGGGTTGGGCCATACTGTTTGTTCAGTTACATGGGTGGCTTCATGCCGTCCTTCCCGACGCTGATGCGCAGCGCTGTCAGGCTCCCATCATCAGCTTGCTGCGAGGTGATCAGGACCTTCGCCCCCGTCGTGAGCAGCGACTTGTCAGCGGGGATAAAGGTGACAATGGGCACGTCCTGCGGCACGATGATCTTCTGGTTGCCCCCCTTGTAGCTTAGTTCCAGCGTCTTGCCATCGTTGGTGTTGACAACGGCGTCAACGTTGGCGTTGGTCATGCTGGAGCCGGGCTCGAGGTCCCAGCCGTAATGGCCTTCCCCGATGCCCCGCATTGCCTCAGGAAACAGATGGACTTCGAGCGCCTGCAGGGAGCCCCCAGGGCCTTTCTGGAGAGCAGTTATGCCAACAAAATTACCTTGCTTGATATCGTTCAGCTTGATTGGTGACAGCACGTAGACCTTGGTATTGTCGGCGACAGTCATCTTTAAATCCCTGCCTTCGCGCGTCTTTATTTGTAATTCATGACCGTCGAAACCGGTGATGGTCCCGCGTACTCTTATGGTGGTAGGTTGCGCTTGCGCGAACGCACTCATCAGACCAAACATCATCGTGGCTATCAACAGCAATGCTTTAATCTTGTTCATGATGACCCCCCTGGGTTAACGCAACTCAAGATAGCGTCATGATAGTACGGATGGACAAGTTCAGGTTGCTGAAGGCCAGCCGCTTATACGGCTAGCCCTGCGGCACTCCCGCTGGCCCAGGCCCACTGAAAATTAAAACCGCCAAGATGTCCGGTCACGTCCACCGCTTCACCGATGAAGTAGAGTCCTGGAACGGTTTTTACTTCCATTGTTTTTGAGGACAGCCCGTCGGTGGCTACACCGCCCAGAGTGACCTCTGCCTTGCTGTATCCCAAGGTTCCCGAGGGACGGACACGCCAGTTGCACAACGCTTCCACCGCATTGTCCAATTCCTTTGGTGTGAATTGATGCATTGGTTTTGCCAAACGATACGCCGCGCTCCATTGCTGGGCGAAACGCTTGGGTAGCATCTGCGCCAAAAGATTGTCAAAGCGCGTCCGACTGGAATGCCGGGAGCCAAGCCAGGCCCGCACATCCCGCCCCGGCAAGAGATTGATCGAGATGAAATCGCCGTTATTCCAATAAGAGGAAATTTGCAGTATCGCCGGGCCAGAAAGCCCGCGATGGGTGAGCAAAAGGGACTCGCGGAATCGTCCGCCATTACACGATACTTCCACATCAAGAGAGACTCCGGACAGATCGCCGAAGCGTGAAAGGGTTTCGGGCTCGAAGGAGAGTGGGACGAGTGCCGGCCTTGGGGGAACGACGTGAAGTCCAAACTGGTTGGCGATATGATATGCGAAAGGTGTCGCTCCGATCTTGGGCACGGTCAAACCGCCGGTGGCAATGACAAGCGCTTGCGACTGATAACGTCCCTGGCTGGTTGCAACCTGGAATACGCCATCCTTTCGTATCACGGTCTGTACCTCGCACGGCATGCGCCAGGTCACCCTACCCAGATCGCACTCCGATTTGAGCATATGGATGATCTGCAGCGCACTGTCGTCGCAAAACAACTGACCCAACGTCTTCTCGTGATATTTGATCCCGTAACGCTCAACCAGCGCGATGAAATGCTGCGGAGTGAAACGCGCCAGCGCCGAGTGGCAAAAGTGCGGATTTTGTGAAAGAAAGTTTTCCTGGCGACAGTAGAGGTTGGTGAAATTGCAATGTCCCCCGCCGGAGATGCGTATTTTTTCGGCAAGTTTTTGGCCATGATCAATCAGCAATACCTTGCGGCCACGCTGCCCGGCCTGGGCAGCACACATCATGCCGGCCGCACCGGCGCCGATGACGATAACATCCCGATTCACCACTGTACTGGGCATGACTTACATCGAGAGTGCTCTGGCACAAGTGTTTGGTTAGTCACCCAGAAATCTCAGATTGTGGAGGCTGGTCTGCACACTGCGTTTGCCTGCCTCGATCGCTTCCCTGGAGCGGTGAAAATCAAAAAGACCGAAGTGGGCCAGTCGGGGCGCTATGATGATATCCGGCGGCTCGCCCGCCATGCGGCTACGCGTAATGCGCACTTGCATGATATTGATGCTGGAGCCCATGACGTCGAGCATGGATGGAAGTTTAGGTGTGTCAGCAGAAGGCGCTGGCATGAGTGCGCCCAGATTTTTCTGCAGTTTGTGGATCCATTTACCAACCGGGCTGTCCGGTGTTTCAGGTGACGGTTCCTGTGGTATATGGGGGCCCAGCATGTCGGAATTAAGATCAACGGCAATCACGAGTTCGGCGCCCATGGCGCGGGCAAGTGACACCGGCACAGGATTGACAAGTCCTCCATCCACCAGTGTCATGCCGTCGCGTAGCACTGGCGTAAACAGGACCGGCAGGGCAATGGACGCACGCACGGCTTCCACGGTCGAGCCTTCGCGTAGCCAGACTTCGGCCCCGGTGCGTAGCGAGGTGGCCACCGCAGCGAATGGAAGAGAGAGTTCCTCGATAGGCCGATCTACGAAATTGCGTCGGAAGAATTCCATTATCCGGTCGCCTTTGAGCACGCCACCGCTCAAACTGATATCCATGAATGACAGCACATCCGGCACGCCCATGGTGAGCAACCATTGTTCGAAGCGATCAAGTTCGCCAGCCGCGTAAGCAGCCCCCATCAATGCGCCGACCGAGGTCCCGCACACGAGGTCCGGGTGGACGCCAGCTTCTTCTAGTGCGCGAATGACCCCAACGTGTGCCCAGCCGCGTGCGGACCCGCCACCCAGAGCAAGGCCCACACGAGGTTTTCGGGTAGTGCTCATGCCCGTAGTTGCCTTTTCTGTATTTTTGTCATTTGAGTTGCACTATTATGCCACTTCACCCATGAATAACGATCAGGAGCGAGATCATGCTGAAAAGATTTATCTTTAAACACGCAATGAAACTCCGGGGGACAGTGGTCTTATTGGTTTTATGCACCGGCATAAGTGCTTTCGGGCAGGAGCCGGCTGAGATGAAACCCAAACGCTTTTCCCAAATCACCATGGAAAATGTGCCGCCACAGTCACGTGCATTGGCCCAGGAGATCGTGGCCATCTCCAGTGTCGGTCTGGCCGGGCCCTACAACGTGATGCTGCGTAGCCCGGTATTTGCCGAGCGCATGAAGCGTCTTCTCGATTATCTGCGCTTCGAAACGTCGCTTCCAAAACGGCTCAACGAGTTTGCCATCCTGATCCAGGGCCGACTCTGGACCTCGCAAGTCGAATGGTATGCACACTATCCGCTAGCGCTGAAAGCGGGGTTGCCTGCATCGGTGGCAGATGACCTAAAAGCCAATATTCGTCCACGCAACATGCAGCCAGATGAAGCAGTGGTCTATGACGTTTGTATGACGATGAGCCAGCAACATGCCATCAGCGACGACCTGTTCAACCATGCCAAGGCATTGCTGGGCGAACAGCAATTGGTCGATCTCATTGCCGTCAGCGGCACCTACGTGACGGTGGCCATGTTGTTAAGCTTGGGCGAGGAGTCTTCCCCTGCGGACAAGCCGTTGCCATTCCCTGAAAAAGCCCGATAAGAATAGTGCGCCTGTTATAGGCTGGTAAGATGAACCCCTCCGACCGACAACATCGCCGTGCGGTGACCCTCCTGTCTCTCGCCGCATTTGCCAGTGCGGCTTCGGCACGCCTTTGCGATCCCATGTTGCCTGATTTGGCTCGCATGTTCATGGCGTCTCCGGAAAGTACCGCCCAGGTCATCTCATCGTTTTCGGTGGCGTACGGACTATTGCAGGTTTTCTTTGGCCCTTTGGGGGATCGGTTTGGAAAATACCGACTGATTGCCTGGACCACTCTGGCGTGTACCGTGGGAAGCATGGGTGCCGTGCTGGCCAGTTCGTTAAATTGGCTTATCCTTTCGCGCCTGCTCACCGGGGCGTCGGCGGCGGGAATCATTCCACTGTCCATGGCATGGATTGGGGATACCATTCCCTATGAGCATCGACAGGCCACACTGGCACGTTTCCTGGCGGGACAAATTGTTGGGGTGATCGGTGGACAATTTATCGGCGGGCTTTTTACCGATACCCTCGGATTCCGCTGGGCCTTTGGTTTCATGGCCTTCACTTATCTTTTCGTCGGTGTCTGGGTGCTTTCGGAATCTCGTTCCAATGAATCTACCCGACATGTTCACAATGATCAGGCCACGAAGGTGGTGGTATTCGCTCAAGTGCTCTCTGTCCTCCGCGTCAGATGGGCTCTGGTCATCTTGTTGACGGTGTTCGTGGAAGGAATGGTCGTCTTTGGAGCATTGGCTTTCGTGCCTTCGTACCTGCACCATCGCTTCGGTCTTTCGTTGACCATGGCAGGTGCGTTGATGGCAACCTTCGGCATCGGAGGATTCTCGTATATTCTGTTTGCCCGCCAATTTGTCAGCAACTTCGGCGAGGTGGGACTGGCAAAAATGGGGGGGTTCCTCATCGGCGTGGCCTGGCTGCTCCTGGCCCTGGGAGATTCATGGAGGTGGGCCATTCCCGCGTGCGCCCTGGTCGGCCTGGGGTACTACATGTTGCATAACACCCTGCAGACCAACGCAACCCAAATGGCGCCAAAGGTACGTGGAACGGCCGTATCCCTGTTTGCGTCGGCTTTCTTTCTCGGCCAGTCCCTGGGCGTGGTCTTGGCTGCCGTGGTTCTGACGCGTGCCGGGGCCGGAACGCTGTTTGCAGTCGCCGCGCTGGCACTTCCTGGGATTGGTCTTGCCTTTTCGCGGGCGCTGAAAATTCACCATCAGATATCGTCCCTTTCATCAAAAAGCCCCTGAAAACAGGGGCTTTAATCCGAAGCGTTACGCTGCTTGTCCCTAGAACGGGATGTCGTCCGGGAAATCGTCATATTTTCCGCCTGCTCCTGATGGTTTTTGGGAGGCGTCGCCACCGCTGCTTCCTGCGGGCGTATCACTTCCCGCATTGCCTCCCGAGCGGCTTCCCAACATCTGCATGCGATCCGCCACGATTTCCGTGGTGTATTTGTCCTGACCGTCCTTGTCCTGCCATTTTCGGGTTTGCAAGCGTCCTTCCAGATAGACTTGGCTCCCTTTTTTGAGATACTCGCCGGCGATTTCAGCAAGCTTGCCAAAGAAAGCCACACGATGCCATTCGGTGCGCTCCTGTTTTTCGCCTGCCTTGTCCTTCCAGGTATCCGTTGTTGCCACACTGATGTTGGTAATTGCAGCGCCATCAGGCATATACCGGACTTCGGGGTCGCGCCCCAGATTGCCCACCAGAATCACTTTGTTAACTGAAGCCATAGTGCACTCTCCCTCGATTTAACTGGCTTTTTTGACCTGCATGGGCCACGCCACCATAAGCCAAATGGCAGTGAGGCCTGCACAAAGGACCGGCACGGCGTCCGGCCCCCAATACTTGGATAGCACGCCAGCCAGAGAAGCTCCGCTGAATGCGCCGAAAAATTGAATGCTGCTGTAGATGCCGGTAGCGGTGCCTTTGGCTCCTGGGGGAGCCACGACGGTGACAAGGGAAGGCAGGCTCGCTTCCAGCACGTTGAAGGCAACGAAAAAAATTGTCAGTGCCACAGCGATGCCTGTGACACTACCCAGTCCCAATCCTGCCATCAGGGCGGGCTGGGCCAGAAACAGCACGGCCACAGAAACCAGAAAGACAGATTTGCGCCATTTGCCGCGGGACAAGACGACTCCGGGAACCATCAGGATGAAAGATCCCAGCATGACCGGCAGGTAGAGTTTCCAGTGCTCGCCTTGAGGCAATCCGTCCTGGACCAGGGCCGGGGGGATCACCACAAAAATGGCCATCAAGGCGGCATGGAGTACGAAAATGCCCCAATTGAGCCGGAGCAGTTCCACGTGGCGCAGCACGACGGCAAACGGCGCGTTGGGTCCGATGTCCTGGGGCAGGGCGGCATTGGGAACGATCCATTGAACAACCGCAATGGCCAGTAAGGCCAGCACACCGGTCATCGCAAAAATGCCGGGCACGCCAATGACGGGATAGAGCACCGGGGCCAGGATCATGGAAGCACTGAAAGTTATGCCGATGGTCATGCCGATCAGAGCCATGGCCTTGGTGCGATGCTGCTCCCGGGTAAGGTCGGCGGTGAGTGCAATGACAGCAGCCGAAATAGCGCCTGCTCCTTGAATGATGCGTCCCAGGATCACCCAGCCAATGTCGGTGGCTGTTGCGGCAACGAAACTGCCCAAGGCAAAAATCACCAGACCTCCCATGATGACCGGCTTGCGCCCGACACGATCGGACAGCCAACCCAACGGAATTTGCAGAATGGCCTGGGTCAGGCCATAGGCCCCCAGTGCGATACCCACCAGCGTTTTGTCGTTGCCTCCGGGCAGTTGTGCTGCATACAAGGCAAATACTGGCAGAATAATGAACATACCCAGCATGCGCAGGCCAAAAATACTGGCCAATCCCATACTGGCGCGCCATTCGAGGGAGGTCATTCTATCGGGAGTTTTCATTAAGACCAGACAGGAAAAAGTAAAAATCTTGGCGTATATTAGCAGGTTCAACTAGATCTCAGTACGAAGCCTTAATCTGACCCCAGTGACTCAAGACATCCTGCGCATTCGTGGTGCACGCACCCACAATCTTAAAAACATCGATCTGGATAATCCTCGCCACCGGTTGGTTGCCGTGACGGGTTTGTCGGGCTCGGGAAAATCATCATTGGCGTTTGATACACTTTATGCCGAAGGCCAACGCCGCTATGTGGAATCGCTTTCGGCTTATGCACGCCAGTTTTTGCAGTTGATGGAAAAACCCGACGTGGATCTGATCGAAGGGCTTTCGCCGGCCATTTCCATTGAACAGAAGGCCACCAGCCATAATCCGCGCTCCACTGTGGGCACGGTCACCGAAATCCACGACTACCTGCGCC
>DAIDTL010000008.1:16588-16845 GCA_027457225.1 Ferrovaceae bacterium | reverse complement strand
CACCAGCGCGCTCGGCATAGCTGGGGTGCGCTTCGATACCGGCATCCTTGAGAGCTTCCATAGCCGCCACCAGCCCGAAATGGATGAAAACATCCATGCGTCGGACTTCTTTTGGGTTGAGGAACTGGGTCGGATCAAAGTTTTTGACCTCGCCAGCGATCTGGCTGGGAAAGCTGGTTGGATCAAAGCGCGTAATACGGCCGATTCCGGATTTTCCGGCACTGATATTTGCCCAGGATTCAGGAACCGTATTCCCG
>DAIDTL010000008.1:425-16578 GCA_027457225.1 Ferrovaceae bacterium | reverse complement strand
GTCCAGTAACCACTACTCGACGGCGTGACATGCGATCGGTGCTCCCATAAAAGTCAGAAGGGCAGACCAAAGTGTCTGCCCATGCTAATGCATTCTGACTACGGATTACGACTTGAGGTGGTTATTAACATAATCAATAGCTTGTTGAACGGTGGTAATTTTCTCGGCTTCTTCGTCAGGAATTTCGCATTCGAATTCCTCCTCCAAAGCCATGACCAGTTCAACGGTATCGAGCGAGTCAGCCCCCAGATCGTCTACAAAGGACGATGAGTTCTGGATTTCCTCTTCCTTGACGCCCAGCTGTTCCGAAACGATTTTCTTGACTCGCTGTTCAATATTTGACATTTGATAAGGTCCTTCTCTATATGATGTACCAAAAAAAACAGGCGTAGTGTAGCAGATCACGCCCTCCGAATCACCTGCCTGACGGCAAGCGCTCTCAACTCATTAACATGCCGCCGTTAACATGGAGCGTGGCTCCGGTAACATAAGCAGCCCGGGGAGACGCAAGATACGCCACCGCATAAGCCACGTCTTCCGGTTGCCCAAGCCGCCCGATCGGGATTGAGGTCAGCAAGGCATGGTGTTGTGAATCTTCCAGTCCACGAGTCATATCCGTCTCGATGAAGCCGGGAGCAACACAATTTACCGTCACGCCACGGCTGCCCAGCTCACGCGCCATGGACTTGGTCATACCCACCAGACCTGCCTTGGCGGCCGCATAGTTGCTTTGGCCTGCATTTCCAGTGGCCCCGACCACAGAGCCAATGTTGATAATGCGCCCGTTTCTGGCTTTTATCATGTCTCGCATGACGGCACGGGACAGCTGGAATACCGATTTTAGGTTGGTATCCAATACCTCGTCCCAATCTTCGTCACGTAGTCGCATGGCCAGCATGTCTCGCGTCACTCCTGCGTTGTTAACCAGAATGCTAATGGCTCCGAAGCGGATTTTGACCGCTTCGACTGTAGCAAGAATGCCCGCGCTATCTTTGACATTCAGGATAAACCCCGCACCCGTTCCATTGACTGCTTGCAGGGTAGCCTCAATTGCCGCCACACCCGTCTGACCTGTCGCGGGTACCGCGACCGTGGCTCCTTGCCTGGCCAGTTCCTTTGCTATCGCTTGACCGATCCCCCTGCTGGCACCCGTCACCAGAGCTACCTGCCCTTTCAACATGATGTCCTCCTCCTTTACGCCAGAATATCGCGTGCTGCAATTAACGCTGCAGCATCGTTCAGGGCCAGCCCCTGAATATCCGACTGAATTCGCTTGACCAGAGGGGCCAGTACTTTACCGGGTCCGCATTCAAAAATTTGGGTGATTCCGCGGGATCCCATGGCCCGAATGGTTTCCACCCAACGGACCGGGCTGTAAAGCTGCTGTACCAATGCGGCGCGAATCTCATTCGGAGTATGCGCTTCGACCACGGCAGCATTGTGAATAACCGGAATGGAAGGCGCCAGCAGCTGAATTTCAGCCAAGTACTGTTGAAGCTGGTCAGCCGCAGGTTTCATCAGTGAACAGTGGGACGGCACGCTCATGGCCAACGGTAAAGCACGCTTGGCCCCACGAGCCTTTGCTGCTTTCACGCCACGTTCGATGGCCGACCGATGACCGGCAATCACCACCTGCCCTGGCGAATTAAAATTAGCCGGTTCCAGGACTTCAGCACCTGCTGCTTCACGACACGCGTCGCGCACGTCCTCATCGGCCAGCCCCAGAATTGCCGCCATACCCCCAATGCCCTGGGGTACAGCCTTCTGCATGGCTTCCGCACGAAAACGCGTCAACCTGACTGCATCCGGAAAGCACAGGCTGTCCGCCGCAACCAATGCGGTAAATTCACCCAGACTGTGGCCTGCTACGCATTGTGGGCGTTTTCCGCCACCGGCAAGCCATGCTCTATAAACAGCCACCCCGGCAACCAACATGGCCGGTTGCGTATTGACTGTCAACGCCAAATCTTCTTCAGATCCCTGTGTGACCAAAGCCCACAAGTCCTGCCCAAGAATAGTCGATGCTTCGTCAAAGGTGGAACGAATCTCGGGCAAGTCGCCGTAAGCCTGCATCATGCCTACCGATTGCGATCCCTGGCCCGGAAATACAAAAGCAAATGTCATCAGTGTTGCCCTTTACATCCTTATCAATGCCGAGCCCCAGGTAAAGCCCCCCCCTACGCCCGCGAGCAGAACGGGCTGACCTGGCTTGATGCGTCCATCGCGTACCGCCAGATCGAGAGCAAGTGGAATAGATGCAGCCGAAGTGTTGCCATGATCACCCACGGTCACGATGACCCGGCTTTTATCAATTCCCATCTTAAGAGCCGTAGATTCGATGATCCGAATATTGGCTTGATGGGGAACCAGCCAGTCTACTTCAGAAACATTCAGGTGATTGGCTTCCAGGGCTTCGCGGCAAACCTGATCCAGTACCTTGACGGCAAACCTGAATACAGACCCCCCGTCCATCTTCACCGTGGGAGAGCCCGTTGCTTTACCCCCGCAAACCGAGCCGGGTACGAATAACTTATTCGCATAACGACCATCTGAATGCAGGTGCGTGGAATAAATACCCGGCGCATCACTGGGTCGCAAGACCACAGCACCAGCACCATCCCCAAACAGGACGCAGGTGTTACGGTCGTCCCAGTCCAGCAGATTGGTAAATGTCTCAGCTCCGACCACCAGGGCACACTTCGAACCGCCACTTCTAATGAATTTGTCAGCGATAGCCAACGCATAAACAAAACCTGTGCAAACAGCCTGTACATCAAAAGCGGCTCCGCCAGTCATGCCCAGTTTGGCCTGAAGAAAGCAGGCAGTGCTGGGAAAAACCATGTCGGGTGTCGTCGTTGCCACGATGAGCAAATCCACATCAGAAGGTGTAACGACAGCGGCAGCCATTGCTCGTTGGGCCGCAAGCAGGGCCAAGTCGCTGGTGAGCTGGTTTTCAGCGCGCACATGTCGTTGCCGAATTCCTGTGCGAGACTGAATCCACGCATCATTGGTTTCAACGATTTTTTCCAGGTCCTGATTGGTCAGGATGTGCTCAGGAATATAGCTGCCAGTACCCGCGATTTTCGAATAGATCATCAGATGGAAGGTTCCAGTTGCATGACTGAGGCTTCGATACGGCCAAGTACGTTGCTCCTGACTTCAGATGCCGCATATTGCAGTGCATGTCGAAATGCATAGGCATCGGCGCCGCCATGACTTTTGATAACCAACCCTTTAAGGCCCAGCAGGCTCGCACCATTGTATTGACGGGGATCCATATGGCGCCGAAACCTGTTCAGGACCGGCAACGCAATCAGCGCCGCCAAGCGGCTCACAAGATTTTTGCTGAATTCACGACGAATTATCTGCACCATCATCCAGGCCAGTCCCTCTGAGGTTTTTAGCACGACATTGCCTACAAATCCATCACAAACCACCACATCCACAGTGCCACGGTAAATATCGTCACCTTCCACATTACCGTGAAAGTTGATGGGTGAGTTCCGGAGCAGTTCGGCTGCCTGTTTGATGACTTCACTTCCCTTGATGGCCTCATGTCCGATATTGAGCAATCCAACACTAGGGCGCTCTTTGCCATCCACAGCAGAGGCCAATATGGAACCCATGATGCCAAACTGATAAAGATGCTCGGCGTTACAATCCACGTTAGCGCCCAAATCCAAAACATAGACATGCCCATTAATAGTGGGCAATGTCGTGGCTATGGCGGGACGTTCAATCCCAGGCATCATTTTCAAGACAAATCGCGCGGTCGCCATTAATGCACCAGTGTTTCCAGCACTGACACAGCATGCAGCGCCACCATCACGGACCAGGTTGATGGCCACGCGCATAGAGGAGTCTTTTTTATTTTTGAGTGCTTGGGCGGGTGGTTCGTCCATGGCAACGACCTCGGTCGCTGCCAGAATCTGGAGACGGGCCGACAGGACAGTCTGACTCCGACGAAGCACCGCTTCGATGCGGCCGGGCACTCCAACCAGAATGACAGAAACCCCATGATCACGATCCAGCAGATCAAGGACAGCCGGCACGGTGACTTCAGGTCCGTAATCCCCGCCCATGGCGTCGACTGCAATAGTGATGTTCACTCTCACGCGTCGGGAACGACGGCAGTGAAAAAAGAATTACTGGTCGCTTTTGGTTCGAACCACTTTCTTGCCACGATAAAAACCGTTGGGGCTGATGTGGTGGCGCAGATGCACTTCACCTGTGGTCGGCTCAGTAGCAAGTGGTGGGTTACCCAGAAAATCATGCGATCGATGCATGCCCCGCTTGGACGGTGACTTTTTGTTTTGTTGAACTGCCATGCTGCTACTCCTTCAAATCAGGTCATGCGGACCCGGTTAATTAATCATGCGCTGGACGGTGGTTTCAATTTCCCCAAAGCCGCAAACGGGTTTTCCCGCCTGTGCTGGATTACATCACGGTTGATGCTGCACTCCCCTTCGTGATGACAAGGTGCCAGCGGCAGTGCCAATAGAATTTCTTCCTCCAACATCTCCGCTACGTTGAGCCGCTCTGGCTGCACGATCGCGTCGACCCCTGTTTCCTCATCTTCCAGATCCGGCAATGCGGCCTCTTCCTTGACCATGACAACCCGATCATCAATCTCCAGGACAAAGGGAACACCTTCCAAACAACGTCGGCAGGTCAACATGACCCAGCCATCCAGGTGAATCGTGATCATAGGCGATCCATCGGGTCCCCTCCCCCCAGCGATGCGAAAATGAAACCCGCCTTCCGCTGAAAAGAGCACTCCCCTCAGTCGCTCGAGATCTCCCGGAAAACCGTGACCCTCAACGACCTCGCCCTGCGTCGTGAAGCGCACCGGATCCAGGATGGGAGCTTCAAACATAAGGCGGGCATTCTAGTGCTTCTTTCCCATATTGTCAAAGACTTAACGAGGTTTTTGCAGACCTTGCTATAGTATGCAGTCCGTAAAAACGTGGGATCGTTCCATGCCTTCTCTGGTTTTAGCTTCCGGCTCTCCCTATCGGAGCGAACTGCTTGCCCGTCTGCGTTTACCTTTTGAAGCCATTGCACCTCACCTGGATGAATCACCATTACCCAACGAATCCCCGCTCACTACCTGTGAGCGCCTGGCCGAAACCAAAGCGCGCAAGATCGCCGAAACGCACCCTCATGCACTGATTGTGGGCAGTGACCAAATTGCCCTGCTGCAAGGGCAACTGATAGGAAAACCCGGAAATCACGCCAATGCCGTCCGACAACTGCAGCAGGCAAGCGGTCAGGAGATGGCATTCCATACCGCACTGTGTCTTTTGAATGCCATGACAGGTCAGATACAGCGGGATAGAGTGGTGTCAACAGTTCGCTACCGGATACTCAGCGACAACCAGATCGAACGCTACCTGAAAGCTGACCAACCTTACGACTGCGCCGGAAGCGGTCGTATCGAAACTCTGGGCATCACGCTGTTGGAGTGGGTCAAAAGCGACGCCCAAACTGCACTGATCGGGTTACCACTGATTCGCTTGACAACCATGCTTCGGCATGAAGGAATCGAGGTTCCCTAACATCCTGACGATTATCCCAACAGGGCACGTGTCATCAGGATTCCACACCAAGTCAGCCCCAGGGAGCCCCCTGTATGAAGCAGGATTTCAAGAATGGCCGAACCCGGTCGCCCGTGACGAAAACTGTTCACGACTTCAGCCGAAAACGTGGAAAACGTCGTCAATCCCCCCAGAAAGCCTGTCAGAAGCAACAGGCGCAAGGATTCTGGAACCCAGTGAAGCATCAGCCCTTCACTGAGTATCCCCATCATAAAACCACCCAGCAAATTAGCGGCCAGGGTTCCCAAGGGCAGGCGCGGCAGGCTCGCATTGAGGGCCACCGACAATCCCCAGCGCAACCAGGCGCCCAGCGCGCCACCCACCCCCACCGCAAGTGCGTCCATTCCGTACCCGATCGTCATGCCGCTACAATGACAACTTTTGAGCTCAGGCGTCAACCCATTCTCATGAACGAGTAGCAAAATCCATGGCCCAAACCTCTGAAACTCAAAACCGCGGCTGCCTCTTCCTGATCCCCGTGCCCCTCACGGACTTTGATGGATTGGAACAGCTTCCGAAAATGGTTGTAGAGACAGTCAGAGCCCTCAATCATTTTGTTGTTGAGGACGCCAAAACAGCCCGGCGCATCCTTAAAGAATTTGCCCACCCGACGCCGCTGGCCTTGATTCGCATGGCAACGCTTAATGAACATACCCCTGCAGCGGAAGTCGCCTCCTTACTTCACCCTCTGAGCACCGGGTTTGATGTAGGTTTGATGTCTGAAGCAGGGTGTCCTGCGGTAGCTGATCCAGGCGCTCAATTGGTGCGTCTCGCCCATCAACAGGGATTTACCGTGGTTCCCATGGTCGGACCTTCTTCGATCCTGCTGGCACTGATGGCTTCAGGGCTTGAGGGACAACGTTTTGCCTTCCAGGGTTACCTGCCTGTGGACAACGCAACTCGCCGCACACGCATCCTACAGCTCGAAAAACGCTCGCGCGTGGAGCGCGAGACCCAAATCTTCATTGAAACACCTTACCGCAATATCGCGCTGTTGACAGCCTTGTTGGAAACCCTCAATCCAGGGGCGTTGCTCTGCGTGGCGCTAGACTTAGCCGGCCCACAGCAAGTCATTCGCACCGCCAGTGTCGCGGAATGGCGCCGCGCTCCACACCTCCCATTGGATCGCAAACCGGCCGTTTTTTTGTTTCTGGCTGCGTGTTAGAATGAGTCGACTATCGTCTCTGCAGACCCTCCCTGACTTCTCATGTGGATTGTAAGACTGGCGCTAAGGCGCCCTTATACTTTTGTTGTCGCCGCAATTCTGATTCTGCTGCTTGGGATTGTTTCGATTCGTAACACACCCACGGATATTTTTCCCAACATCGACATTCCTGTCGTAAGTGTCATCTGGAACTACAGCGGCCTGCCGCCCTCCCAGATGGAAAAGTACATCACAACCTTTAGCGAGTACTCATTGTCCGCAGGTGTCAACGATGTACGCTCCATTGAATCACAGACAGTCAATGGTGCCGCCGTCATCAAGGTTTACTTCCAACCGAATGTAAAGATTGCCGAAGCCGTGGCCCAGGTGGTGTCCATCTCGCAAACCATCATCCGCCGCATGCCACTCGGTACCGTGCCTCCGCTGATATTGCGCTATGAAGCCTCGAGCGTTCCGATCCTTCAAATGTCCCTGTCCAGCAACAAGCTCTCGGAGTCGCAACTCTACGATTTTGGTATCTACCGGATCCGAACTGCAATCGCCCCCGTAAGGGGTGCGCGCCTGGCTCTCCCATATGGGGGAAACCGCGCCAAATCCAGGTGGATCTCGATCCGGCTGCCATGATGGACAAGGGAGTCAGTGCCGATGACGTCAACAATGCCTTGCTCAACCAGAATCTAAGCTTGCCTACTGGGGATGCCAAAGTCGGAATGACTGATTATATCGTCGGCATGAACATGAACCCCTCCAACATCGAAGCACTCAATGATGTTCCCATCAAACGGGTGGGCAATTCCTGGATCTATATCCGGGATGTGGCACATGTCCGTGATGGTTTTGGGGTTCAAACCAATGTGGTGCGCAGCGAAGGGCATCGTGGCGCCCTGCTGACTGTCCTCAAAACGGGACAGGCCTCCACTCTTGATGTAGTGGCAAGTATCAAGGATATCCTGCCCGGACTGCGTGACCAGTATCCCGACATTCAAATAACTGAACTGTTCGATCAATCCCTGTTCGTCAAGGCTGCCATTAAAGGCGTTGTCGGCGAAGGCCTCATGGCTGCACTTTTGACTGCGGGCATGATCCTATTGTTTCTTGGTAGCGTGCGTAGCACGTTTATTGTGGTGATTTCCATTCCACTTTCGATCCTGACCTCCCTCATCATTCTCTATGCCACGGGAGAGACCTTCAACATCATGACACTGGGCGGCCTCGCTCTGGCAGTAGGAATCCTGGTGGATGACGCTACGGTAGAAATTGAAAACGTCCACCGTAACGCCAAGCTGGGCAAACCGCTGGAGGAGACCATTTTGATGGGTGCGCGCCAGATTTTTGTACCCACCCTGGTTTCCACGCTTTCCATTTGCATTGTGTTTGTGTCGGTATTGTTCCTCAACGGTCCTGCCAAATACCTGTTCACGCCATTGGCATTGGCCGTGGTGTACGCCATGCTGGCCTCTTGGGTGCTGTCGCGTACCCTGGTTCCGGTCATGGTCAAATACCTGCTGCCCAAGGAGTTGGATGCCGGTCACACGCATGTCAGTCCAGGCTACCATCAGCGTTTTGAATCCGCCTTCGAGCGCTTCCGTACCTTGTACATGGGCGCTCTGGAAACCTGTCTCAACCATCGCCGCAACGTAATTTTAACTTTCGGCTTCATTGTGCTAGCCACGCTAGCCCTGATCCCTTTTGTGGGACGCGATTTTTTCCCAATTGTGGATGCTGGACAGATTCGTATTCATGTGACTGCACCTGCGGGAACCCGGCTGGAAGAAACGGAGGTCCTCTATGGCAAAGTGGAAGACGTCTTGCGCCAATTGATTCCGGGCCATGATCGTGATCTGATTCTGGACAATATCGGTTTGCCTCAATCCGTAAACCTGGCCTTCACTGACACCCCGACCATCAGTTCCGCTGATGGCGAAATCCTGATTTCCCTGAAACCGGATCACCAGAAACGTACGCCAGATTACGTGCGCTTTTTGCGCAACGAATTGCCAAAACGATTCCCTGGGGTAAACTTCTTCTTTCAACCCGCAGATATCGTCAGCCAGATTCTCAACTTCGGCCTTCCAGCCCCAATCGATATCCAGATTGCTGGTTTCGACCCCAAAATCCCGGCCCTCGCCCAGGAGCTCGAAACGCGCATTGCCGCCATTCCGGGCGCGGCAGATGTGCATCGTCACCAGATCAGCAACGCCCCGCTACTACAGGTCAACGTCAACAGAAATCGTGCTGCCGACCTCGGCATGACCCAACGCGATGCGGCCAATAATGTTCTGATCGGCTTGAGTTCCAGTTCGGTCATCTCCTACAACTTGTGGCCAGATCCAAAAACCGGTGTTGGCTATCCAATTGCCATACAGACCCCTCAATCGGAAATCTCGTCCATCGACCAGATCATGAATATGCCGTTACCAGGCAAAGGTGGTGCCGCCACCGAACCACTGAGCAATATTGCCACGATTGAACGGCGTCAAACGCCAGCTGTCATCAGCCATTATGATGTGCAACCCGTATTCGACATTTATGCAAATGTTCAAGACCGGGATCTCGGCTCTCTCTCTTCAGATATCCAGAAGGTCGTCGACGACATGACGCCCCGGCTACCGCCCGGCACGCGACTGGTTATGAGAGGGCAGGCGGAAAGCATGAATCATGCATTCATTCGCCTGGGACTCGGCATCATTTTTGCCGCGGCGCTGATCTATTTCATGATGGTCGTCAACTTTCAATCCTGGACAGACCCTTTCATCATCATCACGGCCTTACCTGGAGCGCTTTGTGGGATCGTTTGGATATTGTTCGTCACAGCAACCCCCTTTAGCGTGCCATCACTCATGGGAACCATCATGAGCCTGGGCGTCGCCACGGCCAATAGCATCCTGGTTGTCACATTTGCCAATGATTGCATGCACGCTGGTGCCGATCCGGTCAAAGCCGCGCTCGAAGCTGGCTTTACCCGTTTGCGCCCGGTGTTGATGACGGCTGCTGCCATGCTGATCGGGATGGTGCCCATGGCGCTTGGGCTGGGTGAAGGTGGCGAGCAAAACGCTCCTCTTGGCCGTGCAGTTATCGGCGGACTTCTCGTTGCTACAATTGCCACGTTGGTTTTTGTACCGGTAGTTTTTGCCTGGGTCAAAGAACTCATGATCCGCAAAGGCTACCGTTTTGATGCAGTCAGCGCTCACGCTGACCCGATCTGATAACTCACGAGCATCTTATGACACCATCTGAAAATCCGAACCCATCGAAGCTGCGCACAACGATTCGACAACGAATACGGCAAGCCTTCAAACCGATTGCGACCGTGATCGTCCTGCTACTGGTTCTGGTGACCATCGGTTTGGTCAACCGGTATGGTATTACCAATAACGCACCACGTCCCACGGTCACGCCCATGCCCACCGTGGCCTTCGTCACCGCTATGCGCGCCAAACCAGAGTCTGAACTGGTTTTGCCTGGTACTTTGCAACCGGTAAGAGAAACTCAGATCTATGCACGCGCCAGCGGATACGTCAAACAATGGAACGTAGATATTGGCGCAGAGGTTCGGGAAGGACAATTATTGCTCACCATCGACAGCCCTGAAGTAGACCAAAATCTCGCCCATGCCGAAGCAGCTCTGGCATCTGCACGAGCAAACTTGCAAATTGCCACTACGACCCTGAAACGTTCCAAGGAACTGCTCACCAAGAAATTCCTGTCCCAACAAATCGTTGATGAACAAGAAGCTCAAATGCAGGCTCGCATCGCAGATGTCCACGCCAATGAAGCGGATGTTCGGCGCTATCGCGAAAGTCAGGCTTTTGAACGGGTAACCGCACCATTTGCCGGCCGCATCACCTACCGTAACGTGGAAAAGGGTCAACTGGTCACCGCCAACAGTCCGGATCCCAATGGCTGGCTGTATCGTCTGTCATCAACCAATCCACTGCGCCTGTTTGTCAACGTTCCGCAAAGTCAGGCCCGTTTTATTCACGACGACATGCCCGTCTCCATTTATTTGAGCGAATACCCAGGGCGCGCCTTTACAGCCCAGGTAGCGCGCAGCGCCGGAGCATTGGATCCCGGTTCCAAAACCCTGTTGACGGAAGTCAGAATTCCAAATGACCAGCATGTGTTGACCTCTGGCAGCTATGCCGAGGCGCATTTCACCTTAAAACTGGATAACCCGGTGATTATGCTGCCATCCAACACCTTGATCGTGCGTGCCGATGGCACCAAGGTTGCCGTGGTCGATCAAAGCAATCACATACAATTGAAACCTGTCACTACCGGTCGTGATTTCGGCACGACAATTGAGATCATTACCGGACTTAACGAAAACGAACGAATCGTCGCCAATCCTTCAGATTCCGTACGAGATGGGGTAATTGTCAATCCCGTGCCTTCCAAAAACTGATCACTTCTGAGCACCCAACCAGCGCGCCAGGTCTGACACACTGTCTACCACCACCCGCGCCGGATGCTGTTCCAGAAACAAACGGGGCTGGGCTCCATAGGTTACCGCTGCTGCATCTACTCCTGCGTTGTGCGCCATTAAAAGATCGTGAGAAGTATCCCCAATCATCAGCGTCCGGTCCGCAACAGTTCCGGTAATTTCCATCAAATGCAATAGCATGTCAGGATCAGGTTTGGGACGGCTTTCGTCCGCACACCGTGAGGCCACGAAATGCTTCCTGAATCCAGTCGTCTAAAAGCCGCGCTCCAATCCTCCCCTGGGTTTTCCGGTGGCGACCGCCAGCAGATGTCCCGCTTTATCCAGGGACTGCAAAAGCTGGGCTATCCCGTCGAAGGGTCTGAGTGACTGCTCTCTGGGAAGATAGTGGGCCCGGTAATATTCAAGAAGTTGCGGCAGTAGCTCTGGTGGTAAGTCAGGCGCCACATGACGGACAGCATCAATCATTCCCATTCCAATAACATGCCGGGCACGGTCGGCTGGAGGCGCCGGCAGCCCCATCTGGGTACAGGCTGTCATCATGGTTTCAGCAATCAACGCTGCGGAATCCATGATGGTGCCATCCCAATCGAAAACAATCAGGTCATAGCGCATGGGTGAGCGGGGTCAAACGTTCGAGAAATCGGGCAAGATCCGGCGGCAATGGAGCCTCCAGCACCAGTGGCGTCGCCTGTACAGGATGGATAAAGCGCAAGGATGCTGCGTGCAAAAACATACGCTTCAAGCCTTGTTTAACCAATGCCTTGTTCCATGCAAAGTCCCCATATTTATCATCTCCCGCAATGGGGTAGCCTAAATGGGCCAAATGCACGCGAATCTGATGAGTTCTCCCGGTCATTAGCTGGGCTTCCAGTAGTGTGACCTCCTGAAACCGTTGCCTGCGTCGAAAAACTGTCTGCGATACCTTGCCATCATCACGAACCATGACGCGGCGTTCACCGGATTCTGTGAGAAATTTGTGCAAACTGGCCTTGACGACCTTCTTCTCTTCCCTGAATTGGCCACGCACCAGCGCCAGATAGCGCTTGTCCGTGGCACCTGTGCGTAACATCTCGTGCATGGCAACCAACATACTACGTTTTTTAGCCACCAACAGAATCCCAGAAGTATCGCGGTCCAACCGATGCACCAACTCTAAAAACCGCGTTTTGGGACGCTCCACTCGTAACTGCTCTATCACACCGATACTGATGCCACTGCCTCCATGCACGGCCACACCTGCAGGCTTATTGAGCGCCAGCAAGCCTTCGTCTTCGTACAGGATCACCTCACCCAGCAGAGCACCGCCCCATTTCGGGGCGTTTATGCTGCCAGATTTGGCAGGCGCCACCTGAACCGGGGGAATTCGCACCCGATCGCCGATCTTGAGGCGGTACATGGCATCCACCCGACCGCTATTGACCCTCACCTCACCGCTCCGAAGAATGCGGTATACATGGCTCTTGGGAACCCCCTTGAGCAGGTTGAGCAGAAAGTTATCGATGCGCTGATTGTCAGCATCTTCATCGATTTCTTCCCAAATAACAGAAGTTTTGCGCAATGAGGACATTTAATTTATAATCGTAAGTTATTGAGTCTATTAGAGGTCGCGTCATTAAACGGCCTAGAGATCCGGGTCAACATCACCCGTCCTGAGATGACTCAATAACCCCGGATCAGAGTGACGTCCTGGGAACCATCCCGGCAAATTTCCGGGCGATTGACGATCAGTCACAATCGGTTAATTTCGCTCACCAAAAAGTAGCGATAGTAAGTTAGTTGCGCGCTGAAAGCATCATCTGATTTTTCCACCCTGCCTAAGCAGGGTGATGACGACAATACCGATTAAGCCATCGAATAGAGAGTCTGACATTTTCGGTCACTTGAAGGCCCTATAACTTTATTCCTGCCCGCGCCCAATGCGCGGGCGTAGTTCGGTTTTGTCCTCCCGAAGCCAAAGCGCGCGGGGGTCCACTATGAAGCGCATGCTGTTTAACGCAACCCACTCAGAAGAGCTCCGGGTTGCTATTGTCGACGGTCAAAAACTGATCGATCTCGACATCGAATACTCCGGCAAGGAGCAACGCAAAAGCAACATCTACAAGTCCGTCATCACGCGAGTGGAACCCTCCCTCGAAGCGGTTTTCGTAGATTACGGCACAGATCGCCACGGCTTTTTACCCTTTAAGGAAATCTCTCGCGCCTACCTGCAAAACGAAGATGGGGAGTTTTCCCGTAGCCGTATTGCCAGCCTGCTCAAAGAAGGCCAGGAGCTTATTGTCCAGGTTGATAAGGATGAACGCGGCAACAAAGGCGCTGCTTTAACCTCCTTCATCAGTCTGGCCGGCCGCTATCTGGTCCTGATGCCCAATAATCCGCGTGGCGGTGGCGTATCCCGTCGCGTCGAAGGTGACGAACGGGCCGAATTGCGTGATGTCCTGGCCCAACTTGAAGTACCCAGCGGCATGTCTTTGATTGCCCGTACGGCGGGGATCGGTCGATCGGTCGAAGAACTGCAATGGGACCTCAACTATCTGCTCCAACTCTGGAACGCCATAGAGGCGGCATCCCATGGTCAAAATGGCCCTTTCCTGATCTACCAGGAAGGCAGCTTGGTGATTCGCGCCATTCGTGACTTATTTCAACCAGACATCGGCGAAATCCTGTTTGATACAGAATCCATCTACGAGCAGGCGCTCCAGTTTATGAGCCACGTCATGCCGGCCAATGTCCATAAGGTCAAGCTTTACCATGATGATGTACCACTGTTTTCACGTTTCCAGATTGAACATCAAATCGAAACTGCTTACCGACGCGAAGTAACCCTACCTTCGGGCGGGGCCATTGTGATTGACCACACTGAGGCCCTGGTTTCAGTCGATGTCAACTCAGCCAGAGCCACACGTGGTGCGGATATCGAGCAAACCGCCCTGAATACCAACCTGGAAGCGGCAGAAGAAATTGCCCGTCAGCTCAGACTGCGTGACCTGGGTGGCCTTATCGTCATCGACTTTATCGATATGGAAAGCACCCGTAATCAGCGCGATGTGGAAAACCGGCTGCGCGACGCCTTGCATTATGATCGGGCCCGTGTTCAAACCGGTAAAATTTCACGCTTTGGACTACTTGAGCTTTCGCGTCAACGGCTTCAACCCTCCTTGGGCGAAACCAGCCACACCGCATGCCCGCGCTGCCACGGCACAGGTTTTATCCGCGATACAGAATCCTCTGCCCTGCATATTCTGCGGATCCTTCAGGAAGAAGCCATGAAGGAAAATACAGCCATCGTTCGCGCCCAAGTGCCTGTTGATGTGGCAACCTTCCTCCTGAACGAAAAGCGCGCTGATATTTATGCCATAGAGGCTCGTCTCAAAGTACATGTGATGTTGATTCCCAATATTCACCTGGAAACCCCGAATTATTCAGTGTTGCGCATCCGACATGACGAGGCCAACCAGATGGAATTGACTGAAACCAGCTATCAACTGGTTGAGGTCCCTGAAGAAGCCAACGATCTCAAGCCCCGCACAGAAGGCCCCACCCCACTCAAACCGGTTGCCGCAGTGCGTGGAATCACGCCCCAACAACCTGCACCAGTGCGCGCCGAGCCAACGTATGCGCCAACTACCAGTCCTCGGGTTGGTCACGAAAGGGGGCGCAAATCCTTTATAGGCACCATTTTAGGATGGATCAAGGGCAGCCCCAGCACCGCTTCTGATGAAAACGCGCCAGCGGTCCCTCCGGCTACGCCGGCACGTCGGGAACGTGGCGATCAGCAAAACGACCGGCGCCGCTCACGCGGCGGACGCGACCGCGGATCACGTAATGAGACGCGGGAGGGAACCCCAAACACCGGTGAACGAGCCCAGCGCAATGAGGGCCGCGGTCAGCCAAAACAACGGCCCCAGCAACGCGAACCAAAGCGCAATGAGATGCTGGTCCCTGACAGTATGGGCCAAACCACTCCGGTCCCCGTAACGGCTGCAATCACGGCACCGGGCGAAGGACTTCCCGTTCCTCGTGAAGGCAGTAGAAGCCGCCGGGGCCGTCGCGGTGGACGTCGTGAACGTGGAGGACGTGCTTTCAATGGGGCTATAGCGCCGACTTTCGAACGCGGTGACGAAAAGCTTGCAGGAGGCATCAACACACCTGTGTCAACCGAAGACCAAACCGCTCTTCGAAATTCGCGTCAACGCCGCAGAAGCCGTACGGAACCCTTTGATGATATCCAGACCTCGGGGGAGCATCAGGAAACTCGCCAGCCTCAAGCCGAACTGAATCTGGTTGCAGCAGCCATCGATATGACCCTGTCTGTTCCGGATATGCCTGCGTCAGTACCAGAGATCCTTGTATCGGTTTCCATGGCCCCCCCCGAGTTAGTGATTGCCGCACCAGAACCAGCGGCGGTACAACAGTCGGTCTCTGCCCCAGCAACATCGCTAGACACAGCCACACTTGAAGTGCCGGTAGAAAGTGGGCTGGTGCTGGTACAAACGCGCAAAGCAACAAGTGCTGAGCCCATCCCCGAACAAGTACAACCTCCGACGCGGCGACGCACACCGCGCCCACGTCCGGCAAGCATGGCGGAGACAGGCCCCTTGGTTCAGGTAGAAACGCATAACCGTTCTGAATCCTGAGTCCACCCAGGAGTGACGGGCAATTCGTCGTAAAAAAGCCCCTCTGGTGAGGGGCTTTTTTGGGGGCTCAATCAATTGAAGACAACCTAAGCATCCATCGAAATATTATGCTGCTTTTTCTATTTTAATCAATGTATTGCACTGCTCAATGAAACTAATACAAGAACATTTTCCTTCCATGGCAGCGGCTTCCAGGCTCATTCGCTGACGGGATTCCAAGGGTTGGGACCAGAATAACACTGCACCACAATCATGGCTACGAAGTGCCTGTTGCACTGCCCAGGATTTGCCTTCATTCGACTTGGCCTGGACA